>NZ_JBBKTT010000002.1 GCF_037892425.1 Lacibacter sp. H375 | reverse complement strand
TGATGTGGTTGTTCCATCATACACCTTACTATCTGTTACGGCTGTAACTGTAATCGGTTTCTGGTTTACTGTTAATGTCCCATTGCCATCGCTTGTTGCACCTGGTGAACAATCACCACTTACAATAACACGATATTTACGACCGCTCATAGCAACAGTTGGCTTTGCTATATTCAGGGTTGCCGTTGTTGCACCCGTATAAAAACCACCATTTGTTATATTGTTCCATGTGCCGCTATACTCCTGCCACTGATAAGTTAATGTACCTGCACCTGTGGCAGTAACTGTGAATGATGCATTTGATCCATAGGTGATATTTTGATTGGCTGGTTGGGAATTAATGGAAGGACTTGCTTGTACTGTAACCGCTGGTTGAGTACCAGGGTTGGCTCCGCTTCCAATTGCAGGATATGGCGTCCCTGTAAAATCGTTAGCAACCCAAGCTTCAGTGGTAAATTCATAATTACCAGCTAAAGAAGGAGATGTTGCATTAAAAGTTATGGTTATTGACTCCCCTGGATCCAAAGAATTTGACGCCCCTCCTGTTCTTACAAACAATATCTTTCCAACGTCAGACCCAGTCCCAGTTGTTACAGAAAAAGTTTGTCCACTTGGGCTAGTTGTGTAAGATAGGACTGATGTTATAGTAAATCCAGGTATTACAATTTTTCCAGAACCTAATCTTGAATTTGCACCAGTTGTGCCACCTGAACTTGTAGTATTGTTCGTAATTGTTAGGCTAATTGGGGAAGATGTACTGGGACAAATAGATGTTAAAGAAACAGTTGAAGAGAACAATAGAGCATCTTTAAATATTGTTACAGCAACCAACCCAGAGCTTTGCCCAGTAGCCGTAAGCGTAAACGTTACACCAAGATGGTTCTCTTTTATTAGAAACTGCTTACTATATATTTTGCCTTCAGCATCAGCTACTGCAACCAAATCGTGCGGAAGCAAACAAGTTGCGGGCTTAGGATCTTCCTCAACGTCTAAGGTTACCGTTTCTCCGGGTTGCCAACCTGTACCAGTAATAACAACTGTATCTCCGGGTTGGTAATCTGGTTTGTCAGTCATCACCGTTGCCTGCCCCACAACCCCACTCATCATCCCAACACTCATCACAAGCATGGCCAAACGAAGCAGTAGTTTTTTAGATTGGAACAGGAAATAAAAAGGAGTAAACAGTGCATCAATGGCACGCTGGCTAACTGACAAACGAAGCAGTTGTTGCATAACAGAGGTTTTAGTGTGGTTGGTTCAGCAAAGAAAGAATGGATCCTCAGGTGGTTTTGGGAAGGAGTGGATACAACAGCAAATACACAGACATAGCTATGTAATGCATAATAATTTAAAGTTCGATCTTAACTGGTAATGGGAAGTTTCAGAGGATTGGGATTGCGGATTAAACAGCCAACAGATGGCCTACTTTACTTGTACGAAATGTGAAAGTAGAGTAAATAAAACATTCACACAAGCGGGCTAACAGATTTTTTTTGATCTCATATGTGCGTTGTTAAGGCTGAAAACCTTTAACGGGGCAGATTTTCACCATACAGATCACTTAGTTTTGTCTTCCACTTTTATGCAGCTTCACCTCACTCCCGGTTATCAACGTATCGCATACTGGCTTTCGGCTAAAGGCCTGCATCCATTTGCGTTCCAGGAAGAAGCATGGCAACATATTGCAGCGGGTAAAAGTGGATTGGTGAATGCGCCAACCGGCTGCGGTAAAACCTTTTCCGTTTTTCTTGGTTCACTTATCCGTTTCATCAATCAACACCCTGAACAATATCAAACAAAAGCAAAGAACGGTTTACAATTAATCTGGATCACACCACTCCGTGCATTGGCGAAAGACATCGGACGGGCAATGGAAGAAGTGATCAGTGAATTAGGTATGAACTGGACCGTTGGCATCCGCAATGGCGATACCACAACCGCTGAACGTGCCCGGCAAAAAAAGCAATTGCCGGAAGTACTAATCATCACACCCGAAAGCCTGCATTTATTTCTTGCTTCAAAAGGTTATGCAGACGCATTTAAAGCTGTGCAGCTAATTGCAATTGATGAGTGGCACGAACTGATGGGCAGCAAACGTGGTGTGCAGGTTGAGTTAGCGATTTCAAGGATAGTGGGTAGTCATAAGTCGTTAGCCGATAGCATTTCAACTTCAGGACTAAAGACTAGCAACTACGGGCTCAGTATTTGGGGCATCTCTGCAACCATCGGCAATTTAGAAGAAGCAAAAGAAGTATTGCTTTCGCCTTTGAACGAAGAAGGTGTAATTGTAAAGGCCAACATGAAAAAACAGATCGTCATAGAATCTGTATTGCCCGATGAAATAGAAAATTATCCTTGGGCTGGTCACCTTGGTATTAAACTTATACATAAGGTTATTCCGATTATAGAACAGAGTACAACAACGCTCATCTTTATTAACACCAGAGGCATGAGTGAGCGATGGTACCAGGAACTGCTTAATCATGCACCAGAACTTGCAGGCGCCATTGCCCTGCATCACGGAAGTATTGAACAGGAATTACGTTTGTGGGTGGAAGAGGCTTTGCATACTGCCAAACTGAAAGCAGTAGTATGTACGGCTTCATTAGATCTTGGTGTTGATTTTCGCCCAGTCGAAACCGTTATACAAGTTGGTTCTCCAAAAGGTGTATCAAGATTTTTGCAACGTGCAGGGCGAAGTGGACATAGCCCCGATGCTGTGAGTAAAATTTATTTTCTTCCTACGCATTCACTTGAGTTAGTTGAGGCAGCAGCATTAAAAAGTGCGATCGATGAAAATTTAATTGAGAGCAAAGAACCCATGTTGCTTTGTTTTGATGTGTTGATCCAGTATTTGAATACGCTTGCTATTTCAGATGGTTTTAAACCGGAAGAAATTTTCGAAGAGCTCAAAACAACTTATTGTTATCGTGAGCTCAATGAAGACGAATGGCATGAAGTATTGCAGTTTTTAGTAGAAGGTGGCAAAGCATTGCATCAATATGATGATTATAAAAAGATCGAGATCATTGATGGGGTGTACAGAATTCAAAGCAGGCGTTTAGCCATGCGACATCGTATGAACATCGGTACAATTGTAAGCGATGTGATGATGAAAGTAAAGATGGTGCATGGCGGCTACATCGGCATGATCGAAGAATATTTTATCACAAGGCTTGAACCCGGTGATTCATTTACACTGGCAGGAAGAAATTTGGAATTGGTTCAGATAAAAGACCTGACAGCATTTGTAAAAAAATCAACATCAAAGAAAACAATTGTTCCAAGCTGGAATGGTGGTCGCATGAGTTTAACTGCTAACCTCGGGAAGAAGTTAAGAGAAACATTTAATGAAGTTGTTGAAGCAAATCAGTCAGGCAAGCCAGCATCTTCACCCGAACTCATTCATCTTTCTTCTCTCTTTCAATTGCAACAGGAATTATCACATATTCCAAAAGCTGATGAACTGTTGATCGAGCAGCATGAAAGCAAAGATGGTTATCATTTGCTGGTATATCCGTTTGAAGGAAGACAAGTGCATGAAGCCATGAGCGCCATCCTTGCCTATCGCATTGGCAGAATTGCACCACTTACTTTTTCCATTGCTATGAATGATTATGGATTTGAGTTATTGTGCGATCAACCAATACCTGTTGATGATACAAATGCAAACGATCTGTTCACTCTAGATCAACTTACACAAGATATCCATCGCAGTGTTAACTCAACTGAAATGGCCCGTCGAAAGTTTCGTGATATTGCAGTGATCGGTGGGCTGATCGTTCAAACATCACCGGGCGAACAAAAGAAAGCTCGTCATTTGCAGGCCTCAGCAAGTTTGTTGTTTAATGTGTTCAGCGAATACGATTCAAAGAATGTATTGCTTCGCCAGGCTTACCAGGAAGTATTTGATCAGCAGATGGAAGAAGTGAGGCTGCGAAATGCATTCAACCGTATTCAACAAAGCAAGATCATTCTTACATTTCCAAAACGGTTTACTCCTCTCTCCTTCCCCATTATTGCAGATGGATTGAACCGCAATAATCTTTCGAGTGAAAAACTGGAAGACAGGATCAGGCGTATGCAGGCCCAGTTGAATAATGCCTGGTCGTCTTAAGATACTGGCTGAAAAAAATGACCACAATTTTCTTCGCACTGTAAATCTGTCATTGAAATGAAATCATTTTCTTATTACATTTATCAAAACAACAAGCAATGATCAAAAAGATCCTTTATGTTCTTATCGCCGCACTGGTGATCATCCAGTTCATCCGTCCAAAACAAAACGTATCCGCAGGACCGTTTACCAATGATGTAAGTACCAAATTTGCTGTGAATGACAATGTAGCTTCAATCTTAAAACAATCTTGTTACGATTGCCACAGTAACAATACTGTTTATCCATGGTATGCAAATGTGCAACCGGTTACCTGGTGGTTGCAGGATCATGTTAATGAAGGAAAGAAAGAATTAAATTTTTCTGAATTTGCAACTTACACAGCCAAACGTCAGCGGAAAAAATTCAACGAGATCATGGAAGAAGTGAAAGAAGGAAAAATGCCGCTTGAGAGTTATACATGGATGCATAAAAAAGCAATCCTCACTGCTGAACAAAAAGCAGCATTGTATAAATGGTGCGAGGAAAATCTCGCAGCACTCCCACCGGCAGAACCTGAGCAACAATCGGACAATAATAAATCAGCTGAAAAATAAACGAAGCCCCGTGAGGGGCTTCGTTGTTTTATTGTACTAAATATTTTCGTTGCGCCCCAAACAAAATGATAAAAAGAATAGCGATCACAAATCCAAAAATGGCAGACCAGATATCAATTACCACTGCAGTAAACAACGGCAGGGCTAATTCAGCAGAAGAATAAAAAGCAAATCCTTGTTTTTTAAGCTTACGCATTTGCAACACGCCATATATACAAACGAGAGCTGTGATAATTGTTACGATCAATATTGGCAACCGGTATTCATACTGTTTCAGGGTTGCATCGGCCGACCATTGCAAAAATCCGCTGAAAGGTTTCATCTCTCTTGTTTTTTCCAATCCTCTGGTTTCCGGTACCGATTTTGCACTGAATGGAATGATCAGATAAGCGGCTATTCCTCCAAGTATCTGGAAACCACTGCCAATAAAACTAAGAATGCTCAGCACATTTATTCCGTTAGGTACAGCTGGTTTCAGTTCAAAAGAATGTTGCAAATAATCACGTTGATCCTGCATGAATTTTTTTTTGAAAATAAATCATTTCCGCTAACGGTTTGCACAAAATCATCGGCTTACATTTGCAGGTCATGACCCAGCAACCTCATCGTTTTTATCTGAAGCAACAAACACTCTGGCTGTCGCCGGAACGTTGTTTGTTTTGGGAAGAAGATAAATCTCTTATTATATCTGATATTCATTTAGGCAAGAGTGGTCATTTCCGCAAAGCCGGCATTGGCATTCCGCAAACAGTGTTTAAAGAAGATCTGCAACGACTGATAGCGCAGGTGCAATTTTTTAAACCGGAACGGTTAATTGTGGTGGGTGATTTTTCACATAGCAACATGAACAACGAACTGAAGTTGTTTGAAAGGTGGCGCAAAGATCTGTCGCAACTGCCTATTCATCTGGTAAAAGGCAATCATGATATTCTTGATAATGATTGGTACGCTACTCATGATATTACCATTCACCATGAACAACTTCAAACCGCTCCATTTACGTTCATGCATGAATTACCTGTAACTACTTTTAGCGAAGATGAGTATATATTCACCGGGCATGTTCACCCGGGCATACGTATTGGCGGATTAGGTAAACAATCGTTACAGTTTCCTTGTTTCTACTTTGCCGGCGGGCATGCAGTGCTGCCCGCCTTTGGACGTTTCACCGGGTTACATCCTGTTCGTCCAAAGAAAAAAGACAAAGTATTTGCCATTGCTGATAAAAAAGTATTGGAACTGCAATAAAACTCAACGTCATCACAAATAAATTATTACATATTGCCCATGCGCCAATTTATGCGCATCCGTTGCCGGAAGGTCATCGATTCCCCATGTTGAAATATGAATTGATACCTGAACAATTACTACATGAAGGAAGTATTTCAACTATTAATTTGTTTTCGCCTGAACGATGTGCCGATGAAATTGTTTTGCTGACGCATACAGAAGAATACCTTACCAAACTCAAGCAGCAAACACTTTCTGTAAAAGAACAAAGACATATTGGCTTTCCGCAATCACCTGCATTAACTGAACGTGAATTGATCATTACACAAGGAACAATTGATTGCTGCAACTATGCAATGGAAAACGGAGTTGCTTTGAATGTTGCAGGAGGTACCCATCATGCATTCGCTGACCGTGGCGAAGGATTTTGTTTGTTGAACGATTTTGCCACTGCAGCTAATTATTTACTGCATCAGCAAAAAGCAAAACAAATACTCATTGTTGATCTTGACGTACACCAGGGAAATGGTACCGCTAAATTGTTTGAACAAAACAAAAAAGTATTTACGTTCAGTATGCATGGCGCACACAACTATCCTTTTCACAAAGAAACAAGTGATCTTGATATTGGTTTGAAAGACGGCACTGATGATAGTATTTATCTTCCCTTGCTTGAGAACACACTGAACATGCTTATTAACAAAGTGAAACCTGATTTTGTGTTTTACCTTTCCGGTGTTGATATTCTTGAGACGGATAAATTCGGCAAACTGAAAGTGAGTATGCAGGGTTGTAAGCAACGGGATGAAATTGTATTCAGTAAACTGCAAGAGCACAACATCCCCTGCACTGTTGCAATGGGCGGCGGTTATTCAGCCGATGTAAAAATTATTGTGGAAGCGCATTGCAATACGTTTCGTGTGGCGAAAGATATTTATGGATTAAATTAAGCGTAGAAAATCCAAACCACAAAAAACAAAATCCAATTAAAACCAATCTAAACTACATTCGATTTGCTGAACCGCCCTTTGACTTTGCTTAGGACTAACTTAGAACTCAGAACTTACAACTGATTTCTCTTGCGTTTTAACTTCTGCGAATCAATAAAGAAGATCATACGTGCAGTAAATTCATTCCCTTGCGGTGATAATAATACACAACCTGCATTACCCCAATAGTTTTTATAGCGATCACCATCAACCGGAAAATCATTTGCCAACCAGTTCTTCCAACCAACAATAAAACGACTGCCGTAGTTGAAATCCCATGTATAGAACACATCCATATTCCATACGTTGAAATTCTGATCTTGCCCCGGAATAAACGAACGATCAATATACCAGCCATCTTCACTCACATTATAAAAGCTTGCATAGTTTACACGGCTCCAATAATGACGGGCACGAAGTGTTACATTCATGCGGCTTGTGAAATTATAAATACCACTGATGAGTGTGGTTACATCTGTTTTTCTTCTTCTGCCAATAATGGGTTCGCCATTACTTTCACGCATAAACGCATACCCAAACTGTCCACGATCATCGGTATAACTCCAGTCAATATCTAAACTCAACCGATCGCTGAAACGATAACGCATACCCGGATGAATAACAATGTAAGGATCGTTCTTAATATCAACTGATTCAGCCATACCAAGGTTCAATCTTGCATACAAGCGCTTGCGGCTATCGGTACTTCCATTTAAACGAAGGAAACCCCAAGGTGTTTGTCTCATATAACGACCAGGTGTGCGCAACTCAAAATAACTTTTTTGCCAGAGTGGTTGGTAAGTAGCACCCAAACTTATATCCCAGAAATTTTTGAAGAACCAAAACGCATTGGCATTGTATTGAATGTTGGTGAACACAAAAGGTTTATACAACATTTCATGACGTACCGTTAACCTGAAATTGTAAGAGTTGAATTTATCGGTTGGTGTTAATTGATTATAACTGACAGTAAATTGTGTATTCACTTTATTGGCAACACCAAGAAATCCAAGATCGTTAGGATCATACCTGTCGCTTTCTACATTGCTTAATAAATTGAACTGGATCTTACCACTCACTTTTCCAAGACTTGCTACACTCTTAAACCCACTGTATGGATTTGGCCCCATGATCTTGCTGTAATCAAATTTTCCCTGGAAACCATATTGATTGCTTTTATCGAACAGGAACAAGTCAATGCCTGTTACGTTTGCATCTCTGCCTGCACCGCTACGTGTAACATTAGCATTAGTAAGCGTAATGGAAGAACGGCCTTTCAATGCCTGGTCGATAACGATCAAATTGTAATTGGTGAATGGCTCTGTTTGAATACGTTCAACCTGTTTGGTATTTGTATTTTCTATTTCAGCAAACATAGCTGCACCAATGGCGTTGAACACACCAATACCAAGCTTCTGTTTCGTTCTGCCGGAGAATTTTGTGGCGTTGAGTAATTGCACCACACCCGGGTTCGATAAAATTCTTGTGCTATCGGTTGAGCCTTTGCTACGTGCACTGTAATAACCCGATGGTGTTGCCCCCACTCTTCGTGAATAAAACAAACCGGCTTTGTTGAAGATTTCTGTTCCCTCTGTAAAGAATGGACGGTTCTCCTGAAACTGCACTTCAAAAGGAGAAAGATTATTAATAACGTTATCACTGATCACTTGTCCGAAGTCAGGGATCAATGTCATATCTAATGTGAAGCTTTCATTCACACCATATTTTACATCCATACCACCATTGCGGAGAAATTCATTTACTCTTCCTTTCGATGTTGGTGTTGTACGAAAGCCAGCCGTAACATAGGGAAGAAACGATAAGCGAAGCGGTGGTTCAAGATTTTCCAATCCGCTGAGTTTGCCAAACTGGTTTACAAATCCATTTTGATTGGGATTGATATTATTCCAATACGAGCTTTCGTTACTGCGACGGACATAGCGTTGAAAATTCAAACCCCAATCCTGCTTTTCTTTTTTGGCGAAACGAAGGGAAAAGTACGGGATCTTCATTTCAACCACCCATCCATCTTCATGCATGGTTACTTTACTTTCCCAAACGGCATCCCAACTATAATCACTCGGAGGACCAAACTGCGAAGACCGGTTCGGACTTAAACGTCCATCGCTTTGCACATTACGGCTTGTTACTAAAAACTGGAAACCATTCTGATCATCGTTGTATGTATCAAAGAAAACAGAGAAATAATCAACATCCTGCATGGTTTCTTTATCACGTGCCGTTAATTGCGTACGCACTTTTGACGGATCGTCATACAAGTAAGCACCTATATAAATAGAATTGTTATCGTAAACAACATACACTTTGGTTCGGTGTGCAGATGCTTCACCATAGTTGGGACTATTTACTATAAAGTTTTCGGCAACAGGTGCTGTTTGCCAAATGGCCTCGTCGAGCACACCATCTAATTTGGGTGCCTGCGCAACTTTACTGGCCTGAAGAGAACGTTCGGGTTCGTTATTGGCAAGTGATGATAAAGCGGCAATCGTTAATACAAAGGACAGGATCGATTTTCTCATTACGGCTGCAAACTATTATAAAAAAACCGCCCATACTTTTGATTTTGTATGAGCGGCGACATGACTTGGTTTACAGTTAAGGCAATGGTTAATTCATTTTCTTTTTGAGGTTGTTCACCTGATCCTGCAGGTTGCTTACCAACGATGCAAGATTGGTTACATCCCAACGCTGGCCCTGGTTGACACGGCTGAGTACCATTTGTGCACTCCAGAATTCAAGTACATCTTCGGCATTCACCTGGTATGGTTGATAAACAGGATTGTCGCTTACCAAAGTGAGCTTGTTCTTGGTGCGGTTACTTTTCAGCACACGCTTATAAACAACTCCTTCCGATTTGCTAAGGATAATATAGGCGTTGTTATTTTTTACATCATCGAGATTATGCACTTTCTCTCCTACTATTACACTTCCACTCGGGGTTGGCAACATACTATCACCCACAATTTCAAATGCACGATAGGTGCCGCCTGCGAGCATGGGCAACGTAAAGGTGTTGAGTTCATCGAGGAATTCAGGATCGGCATAGCCATTCAGGTAACCTGCCGCAGCTTTTACCGGAACAAAATGAATGACATTGGTTTCGGCGATCATCTTTAACTGCCGACGTTTCGCCAGGTAACTTCCCTTTGTTTCGCTGAGATCTTTGCGGAGAAGATCATCAATGCTCACTTTGAATAGATCGCTTACAGTTTCCAGCACTTCATAATTCGGCTCGGCACGTTCTTCTTCATACGCACCCACGAGTGAGCGTTTGATACCGATCTTTTGTGCAAATTCTTCCTGTGTCCATCCACGCAACTTGCGCAGGTATTTGAGGTTTTGATTGGCAACGGCCATAATCTGCTAATTTTATTGGAACGAATATACTAATTATTTTAGTTAGGCAAAATATTTTTGTTTCCCTCGCTCACAGATTGCATCGATGTACGCCGATGTTATTAATGGTTGAGTATCTGTTACTACGGCTTATGATGAATGATACAATTTTGCCAACTCCCCAATAAATCAGACTTTTACTTGAGCCGGCAGAAGCTGAATAGAATTGATTTTGTCCAAGAGTGCGACGCCAATGCAGCCACATAGTAATACATTTGCCGGCAACATAACCTGAACAAGCGATTGAATAAAATGGCCAAAGCAAAGAAACCGAAAGAACAACCCATCATCCTTATCACAAACGACGATGGTGTTACAGCACCGGGCATCCGCAGCTTAGTGGAAGCCGTAAAAGATCTTGGGAAAATTGTAGTGGTAGCTCCTGATAAACCACAAAGTGGAATGGGCCATGCCATAACTATTGGTTTTCCCCTTCGTTTACAAAAAGTACATTTAATGGACGATGTGGAAACCTGGCAGTGCAGCGGCACACCAGTTGATTGTGTAAAGCTGGCGGTTGATAAAGTACTGCACCGCAAACCAGATATTTGTCTCAGCGGTATTAACCATGGCGCCAACCACAGCATTAATGTTATTTATAGTGGTACAATGAGTGCGGCTATTGAAGCAAGCATTGAAAGTATTCCTTCCGTTGGTTTTTCCTTATTAAATATGAGTATGGAAGCCGATTTTAGCGGCGCCCAAAAATATGCCCGTTTAATAGTGCAGCAATTACTCAAAACCAAACAGGATAAACATCTTTGTTTGAATGTAAACTTCCCAAACGTTGATGCCAGTCTTATAAAGGGCGTAAAAGTTTGCCGGCAGGCATATGCCAAGTATGTTGAAGATTTTAATGAACGTACCGACCCTTCAGGTAAAAATTATTACTGGCTCACCGGCGAGTTTAAAAACTTCGATAAAGGAAAAGATACCGATGTTTGGGCCCTTGAACACAATTTTGTGAGTGTTGTTCCCGTTCAATTCGACCTGACAAATTATAAACTCAAAAAACAATTAGAAACCAAACTGACATTCTGATGCTGAAACTCGATAAACTACCCTTTGGAATCGCATTGGGCGCCCTCGCCCCCATTTTTGGTCTTGTGATTTACTACTTTATTAAAACTCCGTCCATTACGTTTGGCGAATTTGTAGAATACTTCTTCAAAACTAAAGCGATGCTTACGGCTGTAGGAAGTTTATGCCTTATTGCCAACATCATACTCTTTACCATTTTTATTAACGGACGACGTGATAAAACCGCCATCGGCATTTTTGCAATGACGGTAATGTATGGATTAATCATCCTTTACGCAAAATTCTTCATGTAAGACCGCTGAGGAAAGTTGATGCGGATGATGCGAATGAATAGTTCTTGTCATCGCTTCCATCTGATAATTTGTTTTTCACGATCGCTTTGATGGTTGATTAAAACTTCTCTATTATAGGTCAGGTGTTGCAACGGCCTTAAAAAAAAGGGTTGCCTGAAGAGGCAACCCGTTAACCCTGTGTCTATTGATTATGACTATTATAGTTTAACGATAGCTGTTTCGTTTATAACACGTGTGTTATTTTTGATACTGAAAACAGTTGACTGAGTTGATTTTGTACCAATCACTTCAAATGTTACATCTACACCTTCCAGTTCTTCTGTGTTTAACTGGTATTTACGTGTGATGTTTACACCGCTGATTGTTTCCTGGTGAAGGATCAAACCAAACTCATCCTTTACAACAATTACGAATTTTTCTGCTTCTTTATTATTTAGACTGAGCTGGAAGATTGGCTGATTTTGTGAACGGCCGATCATTTTTAACTCAGCTGCAGGAGTTAATTCGTTTACGTTTGTTGCGAATGCTGTAAATCCTGTCGTTACTGCTAATAAGGTAAATAAACCGATAGCTGCATTTTTCATTGTCTTTTTCATGTTTCTTATGTTTTAAATTTTTACGAAATGTTATTTGCTTTTTCTACAGGCAAGTATCGCAGCAAAAAATCGTGGGGCAAGTATCGTGGAGCAAGCAGGTTAAGTTAAATTCTACTCCGGAGATTCAGTACGGAAGAAGCTAGTGATTTGCTTCGTTGACAAGACAAAAGTACAGCCCCGCAAATTCCTGCACAAGTCAAGAAAAGGTTCATTTTATGGCCGTTACTTTCTTAATTATTTTCTAAAACCCTTACTGGTAAAGGGTTTCAGAAATTATTTTGCATGACGCCCAAACTCTTTTCCGGCTATATTATCAGAATGTTATCAGCCTGAAATACGCACAAATACGCATGCTGATTGATTGGTATCTTTACGGCAAAATATCACATTCACGCTCATCGATCGATTATTTACAACATGAATTATTACATCATAGCAGGCGAAGCAAGCGGCGATTTACACGGAAGTAACCTGATTAAAGAATTGCATAAGCATGATACAACAGCCAATATCCGTTGCTGGGGTGGTGAAAAAATGCAGGCAGCAGGTGCCACACTTGTAAAACATTACCGTGATCTTGCTTTTATGGGTTTTGTGGAAGTGATCAAAAACTTACGCACTATTTTCAACAACCTTTCTTTTTGCAAGGAAGATATATTGGAACATCGTCCTGATGTATTGGTGTTGATCGATTATCCCGGTTTTAATTTACGTATTGCTAAATGGGCAAAGGAAGAAAATATAAAAGTTGTTTACTACATCTCTCCACAGGTATGGGCATGGAAAGAAAACCGTGTGAAGATGATGAAGCAATGTATTGATCGGATGCTGGTGATTCTTCCGTTTGAAAAAGATTACTACAAAAAGAAATGGAATTGGGAAGTAGAATATGTTGGTCATCCCCTGATCGAAGAAGTGGAACGATCAAAAAAAGAATCAATCGCATTACAACCGGGGATACCAATTGATGCAACCAAACAGATCATTGCATTATTACCCGGCAGCCGCAAACAGGAGATCTTAAAAAAATTACCTGTGATGCTTGAAGTGAGCAGGCAGTTCAGCAATTATCAATTTATTGTTGCCAAAGCGCCGGGGCTTGATGCATCTTTTTACAATGAATTATTAAGGCCGTATGAAAATGTATCATATGTCAATAATCAGACCTATGCTTTATTACAACAATCAACAGCTGCATTGGTAACATCGGGCACAGCAACTTTAGAAACAGCTTTGTTTGAAGTACCTGAAGTGGTTTGTTATAAAGGCAACGAGATCAGTTACCAGATCGCTAAACGTTTGGTGAACATCAAATACATTTCATTGGTAAACCTCATCATGGATAAAGAAGTGGTGAAGGAATTGATACAACATGAAATGAATGCATTAAATCTCAGCAAAGAATTACAACTCATCTTACCCGGTTCTCCAAGACGTGAGGAACTGCAACAGGATTACAAACAGCTGAAAGATAAATTACAAGCTGGTGGTCATGCTTCGTTAAAAGCAGCCAAATCGATTATTGATTTTTTACAGCAGTAATATTTTATTTAAACAGGGGAAGAATTACCCAACGTACCAACATTACCATCATTGCAAACAGAAATACAAAAATGGAAATGCGGTTAATACCGTGCATGTATTTCATCCACTGCGTTTTTTCCTGGTTAGGATCAGGCTTCTTGATATATAAATATTCTGCTACCTGGCGGAGGATACCCATATCGTTTTTCTTTTGTAACAATGCAAGTTACAGAAATGTTGTGCAGATATGATTCAGGTCATAAAAAAGTAAGCGCTTCAGTTCTACTTTGGATTGAATTTCCACAGTATTTGTTCAACAAAAAAACCAAACTATATGAAGTATTTTTCCTTCATGGCAGCCACCCTTCTTTCACTTACAGTAGCCTGCAATTCTGCAAGCGAACAGGCTTCTAACACCACAACAAGCGAACCTGGCGCAGCAAATGCAGCCGGTCAATCGGCCGTGCAAGATGATGAATCACAAAAAGATGTGGTGAAAGTTGCCGTTGGCAGTAAAGACCATACCACGTTAGTGGCTGCATTAAAAGCTGCCGAATATGTTGATGTGCTGAGCAATGCGGGGCCGTTTACGGTGTTTGCTCCTACCAATGCTGCATTTGATCTTTTACCAAAAGGCACACTTGACAACTTGGTAAAACCGGAAAACAAAAACACACTGCGTGATATTCTTGAATACCATGTGTATGTTGGAGTATTAAAAGATGCATTGATGGCCGATGGCATGACGTATGGCATGGCAAACGGCCAATCAGTTACGATTGGCAATAAGGATGGAAAGATGACAGTGAATGGTGCAAACATTGTTGCCACAGTTCCTGCATCAAACGGAATTATTTATGTTGTTGATGCGGTATTGTTACCTCCCAAAAAATAACCTTACTAACTCCTAAAAATAAAGGCATCCAATTGGATGCCTTTTCCGTTCTCATAAACTAGTTAATAAATATTTTCCTGCCTGGGTAGTTGTGCAATATTGATCTGCATAACAGTTGCAATAGATAAGGCCCGTTGCTTTGCCTGTTCTGCTTTCTCCCCTTCAAACAGCTCATCAATTGTTTCGTTGAACAATTGTATCCAGCGGTCAAAATGTTCCTTCTTCATGGTTGATTTCTGATGAAGATCCATGTGAATTCGCATGGGATTACCTGTGTAAGCACCTGTGTGAAAAATAATATTCTCCCAGAAGTTATACATCACTGGCAAATGTTTTTCCCAATGCACATCTACAACTTTGTTGAAGAAAAAACCAATCAACGGATCGGGTTTTACTTTATCGTAGAATGTGTTCACCAATAAGATCACATCTTCACGATTTTCCATTTCCTTTTTCATGATTTCTATTTTATGATCATCATACTGAAATCCGTGAGCGCTTTCAATGCATGCACCTGGTTCGCTTTGAAAGAAAACAGATCACCACGTTTTAAATGATGCAGCTGTCCTTCAAGTGTAAATTCACATTCTCCCTTCTGCACTACAAGGAATGCATCTGTTTTTGAAACATGTGGTTTTAATACTTCACCTTCGGGCAGGTTGAGCAACATCACATTCATACGCTCATCTTTATAAACAGATGTTTTTGTTGTCTTCCCAAATCGGATCTGGTCTGATAGATTTCCTAAATGCATTTTTTTCTTTTAAAGATCCTTACGTTGAAATTTCTTCATAGACAACCACACCGGTACAATTGCCCATACTAACAATACAAGCGCCGATAATAACATTCCACTTGCACTGCCAAAAAAATCACTGAACACAGCACCAGTATAACCCATAAGTGCAGATATATCGAGTTTTAATAAGATCAAAATTCTTGACAGATCAACCGGGTTAAGCATACTTAATGCGATCATCGGCTTCTCCAATGGATAATCACTAAAACGGAATAGCAACATTAACACAATTGCATCATAGATTAACGTAAAAAAGAACCACAGCAATACCGACACTCCAATTCCTTTTGCTTTATCTCTTGTTACCACTGATGCAAGCAGCGCAATTCCTGTAAAGATCAATGTTTGAAAAACACCTGAGAGCAACAATATGTAACCGGTACTCGTGCCATCGTAGATCAATACAGGAATACCAACGCCAACCAAAAATGCAAGTACAAGTGATGAGGACAAGCCGGCATAAATACTTAACCACAAACTTTTACGCTTTAACGGTTGTGCTACCAGTAACTCAATAAATTCAGAAGAATTATACACATAAATAGTTGAGAAAATAATACTCACCAGCGGGATAAAAATAAGCACCAGGTTCATTAAGCTCATAATGCCCTTTGTTGCATTTTCATCCATATTAAAAATACCGAACGACATGGCCAGCAGAAAAAAAGTATAGGCCATGATGATCCTGTTACGGATAAGATCGAGCAGGACATGTTTAACAATCGTTCTCATAATCTTTATTTCATGATTTGTGCAAAGGCTTTTGCTAATTTCATTTCACCTGTGTCTTCCTGCAATTGCTGCAGCGATTTATGAAACTGTAATTTGCCATCCTGCATATAAATAATTTCACTCACCACATCATCAAGCTCGCTTAAGATATGCGATGTAATGAGAATAAGTTTTCCTTTTTGTTTTTCCCTGATGATCTTTTGTTTGAGCACTTCAGATGCCACAGGATCAAGCCCTGCAGTTGGTTCGTCAAGGATCAATACATCAGGATTAAATAAAAATGCAAGCGCCGCACTTACTTTTTGTCTTGTGCCACCACTAAGCGTCCGCATTTTTTTCTGCATCATCTCATTTAATCCAAATTCGTTGATGAGTTCTTCATCTGTTGCTGTGGGATTTTTCCGGATATCACGCATCATGGTAAATACCTGGGCAATCGTCATGTTATCAGGATAACGACCGATCTGCGGCATATAACCAATACGTTCACGGTACATCCAGTTGTGCAGGATATTATGTTGATCGAACGTGATAAAGCCACTATCTGGCACTACCATTCCGAGTATTGATTTAATCAATGTTGTTTTACCACTGCCGTTAGGGCCGATCAATGCAATGGTTTGTCCACGATTGCAGTTAACACTCACATTATCGAGTGCTTTTAATTTGCCGAATGTTTTTGTAACGTTACTGGCGATGATCATGGCTTAGAATTTAATTGGTTTCATAAGGGGTTCATCATCTTTTAATTCAACAGGTGTAATTACCGGCAACATTTTTTCTGCTTTATCAAGCAGCCCCACAATAAAACTGCGGTAAAGCATCATGCTGGAGTTGTTTCGTTCGCCGATCATCGAGAACATACTTACAGGACGGTAAGGCACATCTCCAATTCCGTTACGGTTGAGATCATAGCCTTCATATTTATCCCAGTAGTTCTTGAAAAATTTATTGAGCATCAGTTCTCCGTTGGTAGCCACATCAAATGAATTAGTGCGAAAATTATTCTGTTTGATATTATTTTCCATACAGCTGGCCTGTATCTTCAATGCCCAGCCATTATTTTCAAATGAATTTTTGACAAGATCGATGCGGTTGCTTCCTTCCATCATCACTCCTACTGTATTGCGTTTGAAAACATTTCCCTCCACATGGCTATCAGTAATATCCTTCATTAAAATGCCGTAAGCAGCCGTTCCCCAGTTATCAGCAAATGTGTTGTGATACATGCTGATGCCTTTTGAATACATCACCGCTACACCTGCACCATTATCGGTAAACCTGTTGGCTATATATGAATTGGTATTGGAAAACATAAAATGCAAACCATACCTCACATTTTTTGTACTGTTGTTTTGTTTGATGACAGAGTTGGTTACAAATTCAAAATAAATACCATCACGATGACCGGTAACGTAATTGTTACTGATCTGCATGCTATCACTCTTCCAGCAATGAATACCGTTACCGGAAGAAATTTCATCTTTCGCATCGGAGCTCAACTTATTACCTGTAATGATACAAGCTGTTGCATGTTGCGAGTAAATACCAAAATAACTGTTTTGAAACTGATTGTTACGGATAACTACACGACGGCTTTCCGCAATACGTAAAGCAGCAATATCATTATAACTGCTGCGGCCTGCATTACGGAATATGAACCCTTCCATCACAACGCCGTTTGCATTGATGGTGATGATCTCATACTTGCGTTCTCCATCAAGCACAGGAAAATTTATACCAAGCAGCACTAACTTTTTATTGATCGTGATCTGCCCTTCTTTGTACACACCTGCAAAAACCATTACCGTATCGCCATCAGCAGCCTGTTGCACTGCTTGCTTAACAGAACGGATCGGCTGTTTAGTGCCTACACGTAATGTGCGGGCTGAAACGGCAGATGAAAAAAGAAGAATAGATAGTATGGTGATTAATAATTTCATTATTTAAGAAGATCTTGCCAGTTAACCGACGATCCATTTATTTCCTGTTGAAATTTTTTCATACTGTCGGCAACTGTAAATGCAGCTACATTACCACCCATCGGGCTGCGTAACTGTTCACCTTGTAACAAAAAACTTTCTTCAGCCTTTACCAATTTTCCTTTCTCGGCAAAATCAACCAGGTAAACAGAAGCAATTTCGGTTGAAGGCACGTCGCCTGATTTCATAAAAGAAATCACGCAATGCACATCATCAAACTTGTACACTTTGTTCTTATCCGTAATCACCTCTGCACCAAAATGATGATCGCTGATCACCATCTTACAAAAATGACAGGCATCTTTTCCAAAACTGATTGGTTGTGGACCACTTGAACATCCCTGCATTGTTAACATCAACAAGAAAGAAGTTGTAGCAACAATCGTTTTCGGTTTTATTTTCCACTCACGGTAAGCAAGTATCACAAGTATAAGTCCAACAGAAAGAAAAATATAACCGCCAATATCGGGAAAAGAATAAGCGCCAAAATTCAATAACTGCTTAAAGCCTATCAACGGTGGTTGGTAAGCCATGCCTGGTACAATAATGGCAGCATCCGGGTCAAGGTTATGACCATAATTATATTCCCAGCGGTAAAAATCAAACATGGCAATTACACCAAACGCAATATAAAGTACAGTCCATGTGTAAAAGAACCAACGTCGGTTGACTAGAAATGATAGAATACCAAACAGTGCAAATGCTCCAATTAGATAAGGCAATATCGTAAACTCAACAAAATCTTCGGTACGTAGCCTACGCATACCAATGTAGTGATTCAGTCCGCTGATGACATCAACATCACCTGCCAGTTTATCCGCATGAATCTTTAATACAAGGCCCTCAGGATATTGAGGTGCAGTAAGATCAATGCGCCACATAGGCACAAAAATGACAACGAATAAAGCGGTTCCGCAAATGAAGGATAACATCCTTGTTAGTGTTGATAATGGCTTATTCATTGATCTGATTTTTTATTCAAAATGAAACAGGCCCGTCTACCTGTATGGAAGAACAGGCCTGTTATTGATAACTGTCCTCAACTTTTATTTACTTGCCGGTTTTTCTGCTGCGTCTGCTCCTTTCTTACCTAAACTGAATGAGAGTGGCAAACTGCTTCCCGCAGGCGATACACGCAGGTAGCCTTGCATTTCCTGATGCAATGCACTACAGAAATCGGTACAATAGAATGGGAATACTCCTACTTTCTCAGGAACCCATTTTAATGTTTGTGTTTCACCTGGCATAATCAGCAACTCTGCATTTAATGCGCCTTTAATAGCAAAACCATGTGGTACATCCCAATCCTGCTCAAGATTTGTAACGTGGAAATATACTTCATCACCTAACTTAACACCTTCAATATTATCTGGTGCAAAGTGTGAACGGATTGATGTCATGTACACATGAACTTTATTTCCTTCACGCACCACTTTTGATTCTTTCTCACCTTTTGCAGCATACGGATGCTGGTTTTCATCGATCTTATAAATTTTCAAACTCTTGTCTTTGATCAATGATGCCGGCATTGAACCTGCATAGTGTGGTTCACCAATAGTTGGAAAATCGAGGATCAGTTGCATTTTATCGCCACTGATATCGAAGATCTGAGCACTTTGCGTTAACTCAGGTCCAGTTGGCAGGTAACGGTCTTTTGTGATCTTGTTATAAGCCACTACATATTTACCCCATGGTTTTCTTGTATCACCACCAGGAACTGAAAGGTGACCGATAGAGTAATAAGTAGGTACACGATCAAGCACTTTCAGATCTTTCACATTCCATTTAACAATTTCACTGCTCACAAAGAATGAAGTATAAGCATTACCGTTTGCATCAAACTCAGTATGTAATGGTCCGAGACCTGGTTTTTGCACTTCACCATGTAAAGCTGCTTCGTATTTAATTACAGGAATGCCACCATATTCTCCATCGTATGTTTTATCAGCAATTGCTTTCTGAATTTTTGTAAATGAGAATACAGGAATGATAGCAGCAAGTTTACCACTGCCCACAATATATTCACCTGTAGGATCAGTATCGCAACCATGCGGTGATTTTGGACATGGAATGAAATAGCAGATATCTTTCAATACTGCAGGATCAAGCACAGTTACTTCTGTTTTGATCTCATGTTTAGCTGAATGCGTTTTCTCATCCCAGGTATTATGTGCATAACGAACTTGTTTTTTTACCCCTTTTCCTGCTTTGAGATATTCCTCTGCTTTTTTCCAGTTTACTGCAAGAATAAAATCTTTGTCACGTTGCGATGCATTTACTTCTAACAACGTATTTGCCTGCTCACTATTGTAACAGCTGAAGAAGAACCAACCATGGCTGGGTCCTTTACCTGCACGACTAAGATCAAAGTTTACACCAGGTAACAATAACTGAAATGCAATATCCATTTCACCTTTTTCTTTGCCAATACTGATGAAACTGATAACACCTTTAAAATTGTCTTTGTATGATTCAATAGGCACATCCGTATTATCCCCAATAGGAATACTGAAACGTGTACCTGCTACGAGATATTCTGAATTTTCAGTGATAAATGGAGATGAGTGATTACCTGCACTGTTGGGTATTTCAATGATCTCGGCTGTGCGGAAAGTTTTGTTATCGATCCTTGCAACACGTGGTGTGTTGTTACCGTTACCAAATGTCCAGCGTCCATCAATTTCACCATTTGTTTGTGAGAATGAAACATGGTGAAGATCATCCCATGGAACAAAACCATTCGAGGTCATTAACATAGGTTTCGATTCTTCGCTGTAACCATATCCTTTCTCAGGATCAACAGAGAACACAGGAATTACACGGAACAAACGGCCGCTGGGTAAACCATACACACTCATTTGTCCGCTGAAACCACCAGAAACAAAATTGTAAAATTCATCGTACTTGCCCGGGGCAACATAAGATTTTTCAGCAGAGCCACCGGCAGCAGCTGTGGAAGCACCTTTGGGTTTACAGGACATCCATTGCAGTGCAACAACTGCAACAAGCAAGATCGTCAACATTCTTTTAGAGCTGTTCATGTTAATTGTATTAAGAGTTATCAGTAAATTTTTGGGTAACTGAATAGTTTATTTTACTCCATCATTCTTGCGCATGAATTCATACACATTTCTTGCCTCATCATCGGTCAGGTTCTGGTTAGGCATACGAACCAAACACAACTCCAGTTGCGCCATTGCTTTTGGATCTTTATCCAACATCTCATCAACATTGGTTACAAAGTTCATGATCCACTCAGGCTTGTGACGTGTAGTTACACCTTTCCAACCCGGGCCAACCAATTTCTCATCAGTAAGCTTGTGGCAACTTCCACACTTTACATCATATACTTTGCTGCCGGCTTCAGCCATGGCTTTATCAAGTTCAGGTTTTACATCTACATTGGTAAACTTACCGGCGCCCCTTTCAGGATCGTAGGATGGGTTACCATTATCAGTTGTTGTTTGCGTGGTTGATTCTGTGCCTGATGTCTTATCAGATGAGGCTTCATTGCTACAAGCGTAAACGAAACCCAGGAAACTGAAGACGATGAGCATTTTTTTCATGAGCATATTTTTTTTATTTGGCAGATAAAATAACAGGGCAAGATTACTATCACTTGAAACAGAACATTATGATTAAAGTCATAAAAGAAACTGACTGATTACAATCAGGAAAAAACAGGGGATCATGTTTGTTAACTGTTGAAAAACTGATCAAGATCAGTTCAATGTTTGCCATTTATCAGAAGCCAAACATTACCTGCGTAGTATTTTGCAGCCATTATGCAAGCAACCACACCCGTTATTATTGATCTGGATCTGCTCCTTGCATGGGGTGCAACTTTTCACAATCTTGAAAAAGGGCAAGTGCTTTTTTGTGAAGACGATCCTGCACATTTCTACTACCAGGTGGTGGAAGGAAGGATTAAAATGTGTAACTGTAACGAAGAAGGAAAAGAATTTATACAAGGGATGTTTGAAGCAGGTGAAAGTTTTGGTGAACCTCCTCTGTTTGATGGCGGCATTTATCCTGCAAGCGCAGAGGCAGATGAAGCATCAGTAGTTATTCGTTTGCGAAAAGAAAATTTCCTGCAACTGCTGAAAGAAAACTTCGACATCCACTTTGGTTTTACACAAACGCTGGCACGCAGGCTTCGTTTTAAATCGTTGATCTCAAAAGAAATTTCATCGTATGGCCCAATGCACCGAGTAAGTACGCTGTTGCAGGAGTACAAAAAAAGCAGAGGTATTGCAGACAATGAATTACTGAAAATAGAACTCACACGCCAGCAAATAGCCGATATGACGGGCTTAAGAGTTGAAACCGTTATCCGGGCAATTCGTGAACTGGAGCGTAATGGCCATTTAAAAATTGAACGGGGTAAAGTGTATTTCTGATATGAGCACACGCATATTCCCGCATGAGATAAACAATTCACTTTGAGAAACTTTTTTGCTGTATTATGACTTTCACACAACAATGGGCCAAGAGAGCCTTCTTTAATTTTACTCTACTGGCGCTGGCTGGTATATTACTCCGCTATAAAATTCTTTTTCCTTTACCACTGGTTGATCAGAAGCATCTGTTACATGCACATTCACATTTTGCCTTTGCCGGTTGGGTATCGCTGGCATTATTCATTGGCATTATCCACTTATTAAAACCAAACGACCAACAGCAGAAACAATTCAACAACATATTATGGACACAACAGCTTAGCAGTTATGGCATGTTGTGGACATTCCCTTTTATGGGTTACGCAGCACCTTCTATTTTCTTCTCAACCCTATCTATACTTGTTTCATTCTGGTTTGCACTTGTTGCCTGGAAAATGATCCGCACTAATGCACAACTAAGTTTTGAAAAGAAATGGTTGTACTCAGCTTTGCTGTGTAATATTATTTCAGCAGCCGGCACATTTACGCTTGCTTATTTAATGGCCAACAAGATCATAAATCAGGATTTGTACTTTGGCTCCGTTTACTTTTATCTCCACTTTCAATACAATGGTTGGTTTCTGTTTACCATTTTTGCCTTATTCTTTTCACAGATGAAAGAACGGATGCAGGCAAAGCATGTTCATTTGGCTGATCTTCTCTTTTACCTCTTATTGATAACAGTTATCCCCGCATGGTTCTTATCTATGTTATGGATGCGTGTGCCTGGTTGGATGAGTACATCAGGTGCTATTGCATCAGTTCTTCAGATAGTTGCACTCTTACTTTTCATCAGGCTGTTAATACTAATGAGACGGCAGTTCCGACTTGTATTTCATCCGCCTGTTCATTTGTTATGGCTTATTGCAGTGATAGCTTTTTCACTTAAAGTAATTATGCAGGGCTTTTCTGCAATACCGGCACTCAACCAATATGCATTCGGCATCCGCCCGATTGTAATCGGATTCCTGCATCTTGTTTTACTTGGCTTTGTGAGTATGTTCATTATTGGTTATTTGTTGCAAAGCCGCCTGGTTTATCTACCAACAAAATTTGCCTTTGGTGGATTGTGGCTTTTTGTATCTGCCATGTTTCTAAATGAGCTTGTATTAATGAGCCAGGGCCTGGCTGCAATTTTTTACAAACCCTTTCCTTATAGCAACGAGTTATTGCTTTTAGCCGCCGGTTGCATGTTTACAGGATTATTACTTTTCTATCGGGAACAAACAAGTAAGTATAGTGCTCTAAACACAGGGACACAAGTCGTCAGCAGTTAAATTCCCACCAACGTAAATAAAAAGCCCGGGCATGAATACCCGGGCGAGACCAACTGCATGCGAAAAAAATACTGACTATAATTTTACAAGCTTAGAAATAGGTAAAGCTGATTGTTGAGTTTAAAGGTTGTTGCCCCACAACTGTTGATTGCATTACTGCAGACTTAGGAACTCCGTTTGAATGATATTGATAAGTATAATTCACCGTTTCTTCCAGGGCATTGTTGCTGTCTTTATGTATTTCATTGATGGTATTATTTGGTGTAGCTGGTGCCCAAAGAAGATGTAACAAATCTTTTGCTGCATAAAGCGGGTTTGTTTTATTATCATATGTATATGTTACAGTACCGCCTGATATGAATTCATTTTGATTTAATGGATTCTGCGAAAAGAATTCAGTCTTTTCTACATTGCCGGCTGCATTGTTAGTGAAAACAAATTTCAACCAGGCCTGCCCTGCCGCTGAATTGATCTCAACTGATTTTAAAAAGTTATTCTGATACGAATAGGTTGTAACAAACAGTTCCAACCCATCCAATGTTTCAAATGAAGCTTCAACAAGTACACCATTCTGGTAAATGGGCACAATACGAATATCTTCATCAGAAGTAATTTCGCTGATCTTTCCTGCAGCATTGTAGCTCACTTCATAGTTGATCAAATCGCCTGAAGTAAGAAAATCGTTTTTAACCGCCGCTGTTTTAATTGTACCGTTGGTATTGTAGGTAAACGTGATCTGAGTATCAGGCGACATCACAGTTTTTAACTTTGTGCTGGCCTGAGGTTCAGATGTCGGCTTCTTACAAGAACTGAGAATAAGAGTGGTGCTTACAACGAGAGCAAACAGCAGTGCTGTTGATTTGAAGTTGAATTTCATAATAATGATAAGGTTTAATGATTTAAATACCTGACAAAGATGCTTCCACTAACGTTGCACCACAACCGCATAAATATGTGAAATAAAAAAGACCTGCTGTACAGGTCTCAGGTGCAAGGTTAGCAATTGTAAATCGTCTATTGATTGTGACTGATGCAAAGATGCTGCTATTAAGACAATCTGCTTATCGCATAAACATGTGGTTTGCGTTTCATTAACATAAGCAAAATAAACTACAGATCTACCTGAATCACTTTTACATTAACTGAAGGTGGAATGTCTTCACCAATTGCGACGAAACTAACCTGGTTCAAGGCATCTCTATACCTGATGACTTTGCCAAATCTAAGTTGCTCAGAATTTTGTAAAATGTCGAATTGTTTATTGATGCGTAAAGGAGTTTGTATTGCAGGATAGGCACGAAGACTTTGATAAGGTATCACAGTATCCCATAAAATAACCTCGCTGCCGTTCGAAGTTTGTTTACCAAGAGTCAACCGAACCTCTGCTTCTACTCCATTATAAACGGGAGCAGAATAATCTACAGCTTGGTAAACACTGAACTCTACAGTTTTCGAAACCGCAATTTCTTTTACGGGCGTTATTTTACTGCAGGCGCTAAGTAAAAGAAGAACACTTGATGATAAGATTAATTTATTCATTTATTTGGTTTTAACGTGATTGAAAATTACCTCTTCACTACAACGACAGAATTCTGATACCCGTTCTCCATTTCAGTTTCTTTATTAGCAGGATCAATGATCCACTGCCCGTCTATTACAAACTTGTACATATGCTTCCCAGTCTCAGCAATTGTTTCAACGATCCACTCATCGCCTTGTCTTTTCATTTTTGCAGAAGAAGCTGACCAATCATTAAAACTGCCTGCCACTGAAACGACTTTCGCATTGGCATAACCCTTTAACCGGAACGTAACTTTTGTAAATACAGGTGTTTCTTTTTCTACCTGTGCAATTAAGCGCTTCAATTCATCTTTCCATCCCTGATCAGTTGATGTATTGAAACTGTTTTGCATAGCCAGTATATGTGCTTTCTGCAATGCAAGCCTTGGCATGATCAAACTATCGGGCTGCACACCCACTCCTTCCCAGTTTGTTTTTGTAATAGGATTAATGGCACGGCCAACAGGTAAAAACATATTGAAGTGCTTTGTAAGATTTACAGAACCACCGGGATTTGCGCCACCGCCTGTTACTTCGCCAATGATGATTGCCCGTTTTAAATTTTTAAGATCATAAGCCATTTCTTCGGCACCTGAAAAAGTACCGCCGCTGGTTAAAATATAAATCGGCTTGTTGAGATATTTTTTGCCTGGCACTACTACCTGTGTCCAGGTTTGTTGTGTAAAATTCCGCTCACGCCAGTATAGATCATTTAAGTGTGTTTTATCGGCAAAAAAATAACTGCAGAGAAAAGGGATTACATTGTCGCTCATGGCTCCACCGCAATGACGAAAGTCGATGATGAGCGCATCGGTATGTTGCACATAGTTCATCATTGCTGCATAAAAATCACCGGCATACTCTGTTCCGCATAAAAATTTAAAATCGATATATCCAATGTTACCTTTTAACACTTCCAGTTTCTTTACACCATAGTTTTCCAAACGAAGAAACTCCGCATAGCCTTTACGTTCCTCTTCTGATATCTGCATGAAATCGTTGTTACGGTTGATCACTAATGGCTCAGCTGAATAACGGATGGTTACATGCTTATCATTGCAGATGCTTCTTACATCTGTTGTTAGTTGAGACGCAAAACCATCAGCACTGGTGATAGTATCGTAAGCCTTTTTTGATTGCTGCTTTCGCAAGTGAAGTTCAATTTGCTTTGCAGTCTCTGGAAAAATGTAGCGTTCATTCATCAACTTAATAACACTATCGATCGCTTCTGATTTTTGTTCTTTCGTTACCTGTGCTGTAACGGTATGAAGTGAAAAAAGTAAAAAGATGACAAGGTTTATGACAAGTTTCATAAAAAAGGTTTACCAAATGTAACCAGTTGGTGATTGCAGCAACACCACATGAACATGTGAAAAGGAAGTTCGCAGGTCAGACTTTTACAAAACGATAATGAAGTTGTACAAGACCTGTATCAAATGTTTTTACCGTTTGAAGTTCCAGATTTTGTAAAGGGTTTCCCCGTTTAAACAAAGCAATCCCACCGCCAAGCAAAACGGGTATGTATGAAAGATAAAGTTCATCAACCAAACCATGCTGTAACAATCTGTTCACCACATACGCACCCCCATCAATAAAGATCGTTTTGCCATTTTGCTCTTTCAGCATTCCTACCAAATCAACCACATCACCAGTGTAGAAATTTATTGTTCCTTCGGTTGCCCGTTCGGTTCTTGTAATGTTATAAGCTTCCTTATCAGCATGCGGAAAAGGATAACCCATCGATAATACCTTATCGTATGTATTCTTACCTAGAACAACGGTATCGACAGTAGCGATAAAAATTCCGTAGCCATAATCTTCCCCTTCCTTTTCTACTTTCGAAAGAAATGAAAGATCACCATCGGGTGCAGCAATATAACCATCAACACTGGCTGCGATATAAACAACAACTTTCCTTTGCATCAGAATCTTTCAATTTTACAATTTACTACTGATATTCTTCAGCATCATCTTCGCAAAATCGTCTTCAGGATTAATTACAAGTGCTTTATTAAACCACTCAGCAGCTTCCTTAAACTTTTTCTGATTAGCATACAACTGGCCTGTTACATTATATAAAGATGCTTCATTGGGAAATTCTTCCCGCCCCATTTCAATTACAGCAAATGCTTTGTCAAAATCCTTCATCGTTTCAAACATATCGGAGTACATAATATATACCCACGGATTTGGTGTTTTATCAAACCCCTTTTCTTTAAGAATGGCCTTGTAATTCGTACGCACATAATCAAATCCTTTCTCTTCTGTTACTTCCATCAATACATTTTCAAGATACTTTTCCGGCTTGCGGGTTTCTTTGTTGTAGAGAATACGCAAAATATTATTTGTAACATCACGTGGGTTCACACGGTTATTGATTAACACTATAACAATATATCCATCTTCTTTTACGATCTTGAGATCAGAAGAAAATCCTTTACCCCCACCGCTATGGCTATAAGTTCTTTTCCCAAAATCTAACTGTTCATCAACCCAGCCAAAGCTGTATTTATCTGCTCTTCCTGTTGCAACTTTTCCGCTCCACATACTATCACGCATGGCAGTTGAAAGAAGTTTGTCGTTAAGTAGTGCTTTGGCAAAGCGATAAAGATCGATCACATTCGACTGCATACCACCATCAGACAAAGCAGGAAATTCTTCTGCTGCTGCGTTTACAAATGTTTTCTGCGTATAAGCAAGGTAAGGAGTTGCTTCATTTGGCGCAATGAAAGTGGCCGGGTAATGAATGTATGAACTTTTGATACCTGCTGGTTTAAAAATACGCTCCTCCAGGTTTTGCATGTACGACTTACCGCTAATTTTTTCAACGATCTTTCCCAACAAAATGAATCCTGAGTTAGAATAATCATGACGCTGCCCCACATAATCCAATGTTGGCTCCATTGCAACCACATATGGCATTACATCATTCAGCGATTTCAGTTGATGACGTTCTGCTTCAAAATTCACATGCATCATATAATTGCCAACACCCGAAGTATGCGTCAACAGATGCCTTACAGTTATGCTATCTGCCTTCTTCACTTTAAACTCAGGCAAAACTGTTGCAAGTGTTTGCTCAAGGGAAATTTTACCTTCCTGCACCAACTGCATAACAAGTGTTGCAGTGAACGTTTTGCCCATTGAGGCTATATTAAAATTAGTGGCAATGCGGTTTAGCACTTGCTCTTCCCTGCTGGCATAACCAAAGGCCTGCTGATACAATACCTCGTTGTTCTTTGCAACAAGCACACAACCTGAGAATTGTTTGGTTTCAATATACTGTTGAATGAGACTGTCAATCTTTAACTTTTTATCTGCCGGGAGCTGGGCAAAAGAATAGTGCAGTCCAAATGCGAATAAGAAGATGATAAGTTTCATAAACAAATGTACAGGCATACAAAAATTGAGGCAATCACATGAATATGTGAAAAGGGATCTTCTGCAAGATCCCTTCTTAATCCAACCGCTATTGAAAGATTAAATGTGTTATTGGTAGCTGTATGTAAATAATATATCAATTGTGCTTCGGTCGTCTTTATAAAGCTTTGTTGCCGGGTAACCGTCGGCATCATACGTATATTCAAATGTACTTGTTTGATACAGCTCACCGTTAGCTGCATAATGCCTTATACGACCGGCATTGTTTTTTTGAAACACAACTGAAGGCAAATAAACTGTACCCAGAAATGAAACCTCAGGATTTTTAAACTGATCGTATTGATCATACACTGTACTTCCATTTAAAACAAAAGGTCCGTCGTTTGTCATCTTTAAATAGTACATCGTACGCTTCAAATTTCCATCAGCATAATATTCAAACGCCTGTTTTGATTCTTTTGGCTGATCGATATCAGGCTGACTAAATTTTTCTCTCCATTCGATCAATTGTCCCTTGCTGTTATACGTGTAGTAAAGTGTAGATATCTCACTTCCCATTGGGCGGAAAGTTCTTACCACTTTCACCTGCCGGCCTTCTGTTTCATAAAATATAGAACCTCCTTGTGATGAAGCTGTGCTGATGATGCCATCGATATAAAAATAATTCACCGACATAAGCGATGTTCCGTCTCCATTAATAAACTGGAGCGTATGATTCGTCAGGCGTTTGTTTGCATCATAGGTAAACGAACGGAAATCGGTGGGTGATGAAGAAATTTTTGTTACCAGTTTTGATGTTCGCTGAGGTTGATCTGTTGGTTTCCTGCAGGAAACAAGCAACAACAAAATAATTCCAAAGCTAATGTAGGTGTAACGCATAAAAATTCGTTTACAGGTTAAGAAATAATTTTAGTTAACGATAAGTTGCCACATAACGACACAGATCTATTTTCAGGTCGCTGGTGCGGAACAGATACTCACCAAACAACTGCCGGCCGGCGTTGATGGTAATAAAAATGTAAGTATCATTTGCAGGAACATATAAAACCTGTGTTGTACCGCCTATTCCATCGCCTTCGTGACCATATGTGATTGTTGGTACCGTTTTATTGTAATTGCCAAAATACTCAAGACCCAGGCCGTAGTCAGGCTCTGTACTTTCTTTTCCCTGTATCCATGTACGCATTTCCTGTAAAGAAGCTGCACTGATGATATTACCATTAATGAGTGCTTCCATAAAACGAATCACATCAGTTCCGTTTGCTGCAATACCACCGTAACCTTCTAACCCTTTTGCAATTGTATTATTCCATTTAGTTACGTTTTCGAGCTGACCATTATTGTAACGTTCAAAATAATAGTTGGGAAAACCAAGCTCAAGCAATTTTGCATCAGATATATGATAGTAGGTTTTTGTGAGATTCAACGGCTGCAGAATTTCTTCCTGCAAAACCTGCGCATAAGGTTTATTGCTTGCAGCTTCCACAACCCACTGTAACAATGTGTAACCACTGTTGCTGTAGAAAAAATCTGTTCCGGGTTCAAACAACGCAGGTTTGTCGTAAATGAATTTGATTTTTTCTTCAAGAGTTAAAACAGTAAATGGATTGTTAAGTTGAAAGAGCTGAAAGGATGGTTCTACTGTATGATTTCGTAACCCGCTGCTATGATTCATTAATTGGCGAACTGTGATCTTATCGCCATTTGCAATATGCTTTAGTATATCCTGAGAAATAAAATTTTTTATTGGTGCATCCAGATTCAGCAGGCCCTTTTCTTTTAAGCGCAATGCAACAGTTGCCAGGTAGGTTTTTGAAATACTGTAAACCCAGGCGGTCATGTTATCCGACATAGCGGTTTTTGTTTCCGTTTTTGCATAACCACCGTTTGTAATATACCAGCCATCGGCATTCTTCACCATTACCTGGGCACCAGGTACACCTTTGGCAATATGTTTATTCAAAATAAAATCAAGGCTGTCTTTCATTGGGTGATTTTCATTTTCCGGTAGTACACCGGCAACAGGTGTAACGGCTGTGCTGTATATATCCTGCCGACAGGAAGCTAAAAGAAATAAACAGGCTACTGCCAAAACGATCGAACTATGTTTCATGATCATTCAATTAATAAGTTGAGAGTAATGATTATTTTTTTGCTGAATACTTTACACCCAGCAGAAAGAATGAAGAAGGTAATGGAGTAAGATCAGGTGTGTAGTTGAACAATGCATTCAGCTGATAAGAAACATAAGGAGTAAATCTGCCTTTGGTAGTTTCAATTCCACGATAGCCAATGCTTACCTGTGCAGGCACCTGTATAACAGCTTTTATGGCTTTCCCTTCAAACCATTCGGTACCGTTCCACTTTAAAGGTGTTGATGGATAAAATGAAAACTGATAACCAACGCCGGCGCCAATTCCCAATTCAATTTTTTTAGCAACAAGTGGTGTGTAGTTAAATAACAGCTGAGTAAACAATGCATCGCCTTGTTGCACGTGCCGGTTATACCCTAGCCTCAATGTTAGTCCAATACTGTTTTTTACATTTAAGGGCTGATGCACACCCGCCATGAAAACGGGTTGTGTTCCTTTTAATGTTGCTTTAATGAAAGGGGCATAATACGTTTGCAGGCCGCCTGCTACCTCATACCCAAGTGGCTTTGTATGTTGCTGGGCTGAAAGATTGAATGCCCCTATCGCAAAAAGAAAAGAAAGGATGATGATAAGGTTAAATTTCATGATAAGGTTTATTTGCAGCAAAGCTTCCAAATAAAAAACACTCATACAATCACATATCAATGTGATAATAAGAGATTTGATCTTTCAATCATATCTCTTTAACGACAAGGTTTAACTCAGGCAGCTGACAAAACCGACATACGATTTTGCTCAACCTGCTTTAAGGTGTTTTCAATTTGCAGGAAATGACGTTGCTCATGTGCAATAAAGAAACGGAAGGTGTCGCCCAGTTTTAGCTTAATGAGTTTAGTAAGCGAAATAGGAATGCGGTTGTAGTCAAGATTAGCCGTACGAGCAATCTGCAACAGGTTCAGCAAATGATGTTGATGATTGATAAATTCATTCAACATCGCCACAACATCGGGTTGAGCAGAAGGAACAGCGTTGGCTGGTGCTTTCATTTTACTTTTGAGTTTCTTTTCGTCTGTCGGCTTCATGAGGTTGGTAAAATAATTGCCAAACCAGCCGGGTGTAAAGTTTTGGTTAGGCCCTGATTGATTGAGATGAAGCTTTTCTTCTATTGCCGTAATGTAGTAACGGGAATAGATGTTTAAATGTTCCAGAACCTGAGCCACACTCCACTTGCCGGGGTGAGGCTGCTGTGTAAGCAATGGCTGGTTTGTGTTTTGCAAAGCAGTGCATTGCAATAATATTTCACGAACATCACTTTGTAAAAGTTCAAGCAAGGTATTGCTGTGGATCTGTTTCATGTGTTCTTTTTTATTTTTTTAGCCACATAGTATATGCATAAAAATCATCGTCGCTGTAGTATAAATTAGCTTGATAATTTTCATGGATATATCATGCTTCCGAATTTTATACAAATTTCAACTGAAGCAACAACATGATTGTTGGTAAAAACCAAGATTTATGAAGCCGGAAAAAATCAGAGTTTAACGGAGCCCAGCAACTTGCTGAAATTAGTGGCATCCATGCCGAGATAAGAAGCAATGTATTTGTGTGGCACAAGATTAAGAATGTGCGGACTTCGTTGCAGTAATGTTCTGAATTTTTCTTCATTGGTAAAACACTGCAATTCGATATGGCGTTGTAATGCACCTTTCAACGCATAGGCTGTTGCCTTGAATAATAAATGCTGAATATGCGGAGAAGACTTTGACATTTGATCAACTGCGTCATAGGAAATACGCAGGAAGCGACTGGCAGTTAATGTCTCAAGAAAATATAGCGATGGAGTTTGCGTAAGAAAACTATCAGCCACTCCACTGAAAGAAGGGGGATAAGTAAATACGATGGTGGCTTCTTTATTACCATCGCCAATGTAAAAAGCACGTTGCAATCCTTCCAATACGAAATAAAGATGACGTTCTGTTTCCCCGGCAGCAGTAAGAATTGTTTTCCGCTTTACTGTTAGCGGTTGCCACCCGGATGTAAAACGTTCCAGATCCGCTAAAGGAAGTGGATAGATCTGTTGAACAAATTGTTTCAGCAATTCAATTTCCATCCTGCTAAAGATAAGCAATGCTGGCTAGTGCAAAAAAAGCTGATCAGTTATTTTCGGGGTTACCTGTGCAGTTGATCAACAGGTAACCATAACCTGTACCTGTTGGAACAACGTAGATATGAGCCCACATTAAGTCGTTCATAAAAAATGATTTTAGTAATGATATAAACGAAACTGATGTGAAGATAGATTGCAGAGACCCCGAAATCAATCGCATAACTGTGTGAATTGAGGAAGCAATTGGTTGAAATGATGTGATGCTGCATCACATATTGTGCTCTTAGTGATAAGGATTAAACAATGCGTAGTAGACCAGGTCGATGTAGTTCCCGTTTTTTATCTCGCACTGCCGGTGCGTGCCTTCGCAGGCGAAGCCCAGTTTTTCCAGGAGCTTGATACTTGTATCATTGTCCCCTTCAACAATAGCTTCAATACGATGAACATCAAGTTGTGTAAATGCATAATTGCAGATGGCTTTCACTGCTTCTGATGCATATCCACGTCCTTGTTCACCTGGCAATATCCAATAACCGATCTCAATACAGCGATGTTGCATTCGGTAATTATTCAAACCGCCGTTACCAATAACATTTGAAGGATCATCGCCGGGACAGATTGCCCACCATATCCCATCACCTGTTGTGTAAATTGAATTGTAAAAATCCAGTTGCGCCTGCACCTCTTCGAGCGAATGATAAGCAACCGACATATGCCTGTTCACCAACGGATCGCTGTAACCTTTTAAAACAGCAGCTGCATCTGTCTGTTCTACTTTACGTAGTAATAAACGTTCAGTGGTAAGAACAGGAAACATGTAAATTTCTTTCAGGCAAAATAAAAAATCCTGTTCTACAAAAGAACAGGAACAATGTGATTATTTATTGAGATCAACCATCAAACCCATTCGCACCGTTACATTTGGGTCGAGATAAGGATTTGCCGCAACCCATCCGGTTGTTTTTGCTTCTGCTTCTGCATACAGCTTTAATACCTTCCTTGTTGGATAATAAGCACGCAGTTGTAACAAACCGCCGGGCTCTGGTTTGGTGGATGTAAACAATTGATCTTTGGGTTGCAGCCACAACATTCCTCTTGCATGTAATGGAATTTGTTTGCTGCCGGCACGCAGTTTGATCGCAGGATTTTCTACCTCAATGCCGGGCCAAAGTTTTTCTTTATTCCTGTATCCATGTAATCCAACGAGCCATTGTGTTCCTTTTGTTTCGAGAAATACATCAAGACCAAGGTCATAACCAAATGAATTCAATATATGACGAACCGAAAAATTAAACGCTGTTTGTTCATTCACTTTGATACGATGAATACCAACCATGGACGGTGAAATAAAATTCAGGTATTGCATCCGCCCCATCTTGCTTAAATACCGGTCTTCTTCAGCTGTAAGCTGACTTCGTTTAATAGCTCTGTTGATGCCCATTCCGTTTGGATGTGTACCACGGTTGCTGTACGGTTCATTGATCCGATGCAGATCGTATACCCACGCTGTAAAATCCCAGCCTACAAAATCACGATCCTTCACAGCAACTCCATACTTGTTCATTGTATCGATACTGGCGTCATAGTCCTTTTCTTTGAATTGATTCACATAACCAATTGCCTGGTTGGTCACAAGAATATTCATGACAACATTTGGTTGATTAGTGCGATGAAAAAAATTATCTTTCTGCAACGCCCTTACCAACTGATATTGCGCTTCAATACCAGCTGCAAAACTTCGAACCATGTTTTGAGGGGCTGTGCTCTTAAACCGCATCATATCTTCATCCAATACATGCGATACTGATCCGCTTGGAATACCACCGCCAAAACGATAATAGGTTTCATCAAAGCTTGATGCACATTGATGAGTAATACCATTACGGTGAAACTCTTCGTGCAGCCAAACAGGACCAAACACCATGAGGTGATAAGCCAACACATAATCAACTGCACCGGCTGTTGCATTCGCAGCAATCCGGTTCAAAAATTTTTTCTTTCGATTTACCGGTGCAATCCATTTGTTCCATAACCGGTTATTGAAATAATAGTTTGTTGCATGCAGATTTTTTGTAACAGCAAGTGCCTGTTGCATCGAAGGACTTTCGTACCCACGTATAAAATCGCCGAATGTGGGACGCACAGTTCCTCCTGAAGGTAACTTCATGCGTTTGTTGAACGACATTCCTGCTGCATAATTCATGTGTGGAAATTCAAGCAAAGGAAAATCGAGAAGGAGGCGGTTTCTTATTTGTTTTGAACTATCCTGTGCAGTTAATGTGTAACAACAGACAAGTGCTGCTGAAACAAGGAATGATCTGACCAATTGCATGATAAAGTTTTGATTAATGATAAGGTGGATACAAAAATAGCCCGCTGTGCAGGCTATTGATGAAAGAGTTGGATGAACTGTATATTTCAGCCAGGTTTCAATTCAACTAAATAATAAAAAATGGGATGAGTTGAAAAAGAGACTTTGATTCTTTACTGACAAATGCTAATTGAAAATCCGTTTACAATAATTTATCCTTAAATGCTTTTGCCACGGCCTCACTTTTTGAATTGACGTGGAGCTTCTCGTAGATCTTTTTAATATGACTGCGAACAGTATCAATGGAAATGAACATTTCAGAAGCAATCATCTTGTAGCTGTACCCGTCAACTAACAACTGCAAAACCTGTTTTTCACGGTCGCTTAAATTATAGTCGTCGTTTTGCAAAGTATTCACCTGCGAAAACATTTTGAGTACCTGCGTTGCTATGGATGCCGTCATTGGCGCACCTCCACTCGCTGCTTCTTCAATATACTCAAGCAATTTGGCAGGAGGTGTTTTTTTCAGCACATAACCATTGGCACCGTTGCGTATAGCTTCAAACACATTCTTATTATCATCAAACACGGTGAGCATTAATATTTTTACATCGCCATTACGGGCTCTTATCTTTTTCAATCCTTCAATACCATTCGTGCCGGGCATATCAATATCCATCAGGATCACATCGGGTTTCCAGGCTTCTACTTCATCGGTTACGTTGTCGCAATTTTTATAGGAAGCCAATACTGTAAATCCATCACTTCCATCAATCAACATTGTAAGACCTTCACGTAGCTGCGGATTATCTTCATACAGCAATACTTTTATCATGTTGTTATTGTTTATACAAAATTAATACTAAGCCCCCCGCTACCAATCACATAAACATGTGCTTATTCATCAGAACCCACGGCCGCCTGTCATCACAGCATATGCTTTCGGTGCAAATCTTCGTAACACACTGCCCACCCAAATACAAAAACAAAGTGTAATTAACGGTATCAGCAGGTAAGTAAGCAGCCGGTAATAGGGAATCATGGAGGTATTCATCAGTGCCCATTTCATAACGTAAGGCAACAAAGGAACATGCAAACCAAAGATGAAAAAGGAAAATCCACTGGCATAATTAAACCATTCTTTCTGAGTAAACCATTTGATCACTTTATCAGCTCCAAACCACATTGCCATAATACCAGCAAGAACCGATACTTGGTGAATGATGATAAGCGGGATCCAAGAAGACCAAACATTGGGTTCAAGCTCAAAAGCCATAAAAGTTTTTACAATCGACAATCCAATAAAGACAATAAGTGTTAAACCAAGACTGAACCATTTCGGCTCTGTTTCAAGTGAAAAATTCCGTTTCTGAATCCAAACGCCTAATGAAAAGAAAAATAACCCCCGGAAATCAAGTAAGGGAACGTTTACCACCGTTACAAAAAATAACAGGAATGTAAATGGCAGCCATATAAAAGGAAGTCTTTGAACCAGCCAGCGTATAACAGGATACAAAAGATTAAAGAAAAACAACGACATGATAAACCATAGCTGGTAAGATATAGGCGAAAGTGTTAAACGCTCAAGCATACCCGCCCAGCCGATTGCGGTATACGGACGATTATCGCCCAGCTGATCAATACCTGCTGCTGCAACAACATTTGCTGTGTATGGAAACTGTTGCAATAAAAATGTAAACAATAAACCAAATGCACTCCAGATAAAATATGGGATGATGAGTGTGCGGAACCTGTTTTTTACCTGGTGGCCATAAGAACGATGATCGTATGCTGCATACAGGTATCCGGAGATCATGAATAACATAGGAATGCGAAAACGTAATAACCCATTTGCAACTAAATATTCAAAAAAAGTGGTGAAGGTGAGTGGTTCTTCTACCGTACTGAAAGGAGCGAGATAAGTGTTGTTCAAATTATATCCGTGCACATAAGCCAGCAGTGCAATACACACAAACGTAAAAAATCTGAATTTTTGACTGAGTGAACGGGTCATTACAGTTAATTAAGTGGTACTGTTAATCGCACTTCAGTTCCCTCTCCTTCTTTTGATGTAAGTTGAAGTTTACCTTGTAACGCATCGGTGCGCTTTTGCATATTACCCAAACCGTTTCCGCCATCGGCGCTTTTAACATCAAACCCAACTCCATTATCTTTTACCAGTAAAATAAGTTTCCTGTTCTCAACAAACACATGCACACTAGCTTTGCTGCACCTTGAATATTTTGCTGCATTGTTCACCGCTTCTTTAAAGATGAGAAAGAAATCCCTGCGGCCTTCCATATCAATCTTTGCTTCATTTACCTCTTCAGTTGCTTTAAACTCAAGGTCAATTTCTTTTGCTTCAAATACATTTGTTGCAAACTCACGCATTCGGGCCACCACTTTCTGCATGGTATCGTTTGCAGGTTTAATAGCCCACACAATATCATCCATTGCCTCCATCATGCGCTGACTGTTATCGCTGATCTTGTTAATGTATTCTCCCGTCTTTATGGCATCAGAATTTAATTTTGCTTTGGCCATTGAACTGAGGATGTTAATGGTGCTGAGGGTGCTGCCCATATCATCGTGCAGGTCACGAGCTACACGATTACGGATTTTTTCAACAGCGATTAACCGGTTAAGACGAAGCCTGTGCATACTGTAAGCAACCACTGCCACAAGCAACAACAGTGCAGAAATGAACCAATACGTTCGCCAGAAAGGAGGTTTAATATAAATAGGTAAGCTGCTGATATTTTTTGATTCCATTCCATCAAGACTTTCGGCCTTTACTTTAAATATGTAATGCCCCGGCGACAACGCTGCAAAAGGAACAGATAAACGATCTGCCCTTATCCAATCTTTATGAAGACCTTCCATTTTGTAATAATAGATAAACTTTTCCCTGTTTTTAAAATCGAGACATGCAAAACTGATGGTGAAGTTATTCTGATCAGGCTTCAGTCTTATTTCAGGTAAACGTTGTAATGAATCGAGCAACTGGTATTCATTACCTAACAGAAAATCAGTTAATGTAACATCAGGCGGCGGAATACTTCTTCGAAACACATCCGGTTTAAAAAACAATAAACTGTTTACACCGGCAAACATCACATAACCTTCGCTGCAGATAAAGTCTGCTTTATCTGTGATCTCGCCCATTAAAATTCCATCCTTGCTGCCATAACTGGTAAACCGTTTTCGTTTATGATCGTAGCGTGATAACCCCTTGTGTGTAATGATCCAGAGATAACCATTCCTATCGAGCCGTAAACGTTTAATGGAATTTGATGGTAATCCTTCACGCCAGGTTACCTGTTGCACTTTACCTGTTCTTTTATTGATGATGTTGAGTGCTTCTGTTGATGCATAAATTATACTGTCGTTTAGTTGCTCAAGATCAGTGCAGGTATTGGTAAACAGCTGACCATCGCCTTCTGCTGCGGTATAATGCTGTTCAACTTTATCAGTGACAGTATTGATGGCGTATACACCTTTATCATGTGTGGCAACCCAAGCCCAACCTTGTTTATCGATTAATATTTTGTAGATAATTGCACCTTGTCCAAGATCAAGTACAAGTTTATAATTGGTGCCATCATATTTAATAATACGTCCGGCCTGGGTGCCAAACCACAATTTATTTTGATGGTCCTCTACAATATAACGGACCGTGCGTTTATCAAAAATTTCCGGACGTTGATATTCTGTTTTACCTGTTGCAGGATCGTAGATCATTAACAGGCCACTCTGGCAGCCGATAAATATTTTACCTGTTTCTTTTTGCTGACACATGCTCCAGGTTAAACGATAACCATTGGCAGTGCCAGCATCCATAGAAGGCATGTTTTTATAAAGCGGTGAAGGATAGGGCTTAAAATTTCTATTGAATGTGATGATGCCTTTGCCCCAGGTGCTCAACCAGTAATCGCCGTTCTTCAATTCCATCAGATCGGTTACACTGTAGTACCCGGGTAAATTCGATAAATAAATATTTGTGATATCAGTCGAGAATGTTGAAGTATAATACAAACCCTGGTCTGTAGCAATCCACAACACACCATCCATATCTTCAAACACCTGATTTACTGAACCATATCTGATACCATAGTTATCAAGATACTGTGTACGGTGAAGCTCAAAATTTTTATTCATCGCATCAGTTCTGTTGTCGAGGCTATAAAGATTGCCCAAACCGTAGATCCACAAAATGCCGCTCCTTGTCTGGTAAAAACTTCTCAGCTCTGCATAAGATGTGTTAACATCTACAAGACCTGCCGTATCATTCAAAGGATATTTCCCTGTTGCATCAAAGCAATGAAACTTCTGCGAACCCGCCCAGTTAAACACCCAATGACGACGTTGCTGATCTATGTAAAACTCTGAAACATTTGATTGCACAACTTCATTATTCAACAATGGAAGATTAGCAGGATTATAATTCCTGGTCCACATTTGTTTGCTGGCTTCATCATATACACTTAAACCGCTGTCGCAAACAATCCAATATTGTTTTTTCAGTTTATCATGAAATGTATTGAAAGTGGCCTTCCAGTTTTTGGGTAATTTATTGAGCGGTGTGTTTTCTGTAAACGCATTCACCGTCTTATCGTAACGCAATATTTTTCCGTAATGATGAATATTGATATACGTTTCTCCATAAGCATCCTGCCACATTTTGAACTCTGATCGTGGTGGTAATGTTGCAGATGTCTTAATGGGTATTTTGCGATAACTGTAAGTTGAAGGATTGAAAATACCAAACTCCTTTAATGAGTAAGCCGCCAGCCACATGCTGTTACTGTCGGCCGGTAATATCTGGTTTACGGTTACAGTAGGTAAGGGATCGCCTTTTGTTCCATCAGGACTGAATGTAACAAACTTGGCGCCATCAAACCGTTGCACACCATTACTTCCACCCACCCAAATGTATCCTTTCTTATCCTGGTAGATACTGAAGAGAACATTTGATTGCAAACCAATACCATCGTCGGTACTTATCCGGTTGAACGCATAAGAAAATCGTTGTGCAGAAAGTGGAAGCACAGCAAGGATTAAGAAAACAAAGGATACAATGACTCTCATGCGGTTGTTAGTTATTCAAATGTAAACAACCGTTTTAATATTCTGTCACCCTGGCAATAAAACCACATGATTATGTGATAGCTATCGTGTAACCAATTTAAAATACAGCTCCAGCAAGGTTTTCAGCCAACAACTCGTAATTCATTTTTACCGCTTCAACATGTTTATGCGATTGTTTTGGCCTTCTCCATGATGCATCTTTGTATTGTTAAACTAATCATCAAAACACGGCTGCAAAGCCAAAAACCTTATTATCATGAAACAATTATTTAGTCTGCTCATCGGTGTGCTTACAATGGCCACTGTTGCAAATGCAGAGAACATTACACGAGAAATGGATCTCACAGCTTCTGTTTACAGTATTGAAGTAAGCGACGACATTAATGTAGTGCTTACACAAAGTACCGATGCAAAACTTCGTATCACCGGTGAAGAGAAAGACAACAAAGCAGTATTGTTTGATCAGAAGAATGGTCGTGTACGGCTCTTAAGCAAAAAAGGTTCACTCAAAAACAGGGTAACTGTTTATGTTCCTGTACAGAACCTTCGCCAGCTCGTTATCAACGGAAAATCTTATGTACGCAGCAACGGAGTTATTGCTTCAAAAAATCTGCAGGTAATAGTTGCAGGTGAAGCAAAAGTAGAGATCAACAACCTGGGAGATATTGCTTTTGAAGCTGATCAGGATATTGATCTGCAGATAAAAAAATGGCACAAATCTTATAGCAAACAGTAATCGTGAGTATCAACAAAGAAAAACCATCTGCTTATGCAGGTGGTTTTTTTGTTATTTACCAAGAACGGTTTATTCATGGTTTACTACAGTTCACTCAACAATTTGTACTATTCACATATTTATGCTATTGTGCAGGCTTACACGCAGTATATATTTGTTCTGTGATTGATTGATCACAAAAAACAAACAACATGAAAAAAGGTATAATGATGGTAACAGTACTGGCGGCCTGGTTCCTGGTAAAAAACCCGGGGTATACGCAACTGGTAAAAGGGAATAAAACTACCCTTCCTGAAAAAGCAATGGTGTTTGCAAAAACGGTAAAGAAAGATCTGTTTCAATTTACTACCGTTCATTTGCCTGAAGTAAAAATAAAAACAAACAATAGCAAGCATAAAACACACTCCTGCTTTCTGCAGGCAACCAATGACAAACATTTGCATAACCATGAACCCTTATTGATCGTAAACGGCCTTTAAAAAACACTTCTTCGTTATTAGTCACACCTATAATTACTTCAGTCTAATCTGGAAAGACACAGCCGCCCCGTAAGGCGGCTTTATCGTTTGCGTAAACAAATTTTTTCAACCCTTCAATTCTTTTTATCTTTCGCTCCACGATTGCCTGCCTTAAAACAGGATTACTATGTCATTTTCACATGCAGCAAGGCTGCAACAGTTTAAGAACCTCGTAGGGATCAGATTTCAACTCTACAACAGTTTATTTACATCGCTTCCGTTTCATCGTATTGAGCGGACAGGTATTTTGTTGTCTTTACTACTCAACAACAGTGAAGATGGGTATAAGAAAAAACTTAGCCCTGTAGAAATACTTGAAGATTTCTTTACACGCCACACGGTGTATCAGAAAGAACAGGAACAGATCGATCTGCTCTTTCGCTTTGTGCAATATGCCGAGCGCCAGATCGTGTTGTTTGATGCGTTGGAAGATGCTTCATTTCGTGAAGTGAACGATATGCAGGGATCAGGTTCGTTAAAACAACTTTTTAATGAAGTGCAGATAAAGCACAAAGAAAAAGAGCTGGAACAAAAGCTGAACGATTATTGCATCCGTTTGGTACTAACGGCACACCCTACTCAATTTTATCCCGGTTCGGTGTTGGGTATAATTCATGATCTGTCGAAAGCTTTGGCCGATAATAATGCAGGACTCATCAATACCTATTTACAACAGCTGGGTAAAACGCCGTTCCTAAAAAAGCAACGCCCTACTCCGTATGATGAAGCTGTGAGTTTGATCTGGTATTTAGAGAATGTATTTTATGCCGCTGCAGGCAAAATTTACACTTCTATCAAGAATCAGTTACAATTAGGTATTGATTTTAACCAACCATTGATCCGTATGGGTTTCTGGCCTGGTGGCGACAGAGATGGCAACCCGTTTGTTGTAACTGATATTACATTGAAAGTTGCATCGCTGTTACGTGGTTCTATTATTAAATGTTATTATTTAGAAGTTCGTCGTTTAAAACGCAGGCTCACCTTTACCGGTGTGGATGTTTTACTCGCAGGTCTTGAAAAGAAATTGTACGATAACATTTTTATCCCCGGTCATACAACCAGTTTAAGCAAAGATGAAATACTTGCTACGCTGTTTGAAATAAGAAGCATTCTCATTCATCAGCATAATGGCTTATTTCAACAATCAGTTGAGCAACTGATCAACCGTGTGCAGTTATTCGGTTTGCACTTTGCTTCACTCGATATTCGCCAGGACAGTTCAGTACACAAACAGGTATTGGCAAACATTGTAGCGAAAGACAGCAGCATTGCATTACCTTATTTACCCAACTACAAGACCAACCCCGAAAATAAAGCCACCGATGAACTGGTGAAAGAAACATTGGATGTAATGAAAAACATCCGTACCATTCAGCAGGCAAATGGTGAAGATGGTTGTAACCGTTACATCATCAGCCAGTGTACCAGTGCAGAAAATGTAATGGAAGTGTTTCAGTTATTATTGTTAAGTGGATGGAGCAAAGAAGTATTGCCGATTGATATTGTGCCTTTGTTTGAAACAGTGGAAGATCTGCGACAGGCTCCAACTGTAATGAAAGAGTTGTATGAGAACGAAGTGTATAAAGAACACTTACAGCAACGCAAGAAACAACAAACCATCATGCTTGGTTTTAGTGATGGCACAAAAGATGGCGGTTACCTCATGGCCAACTGGAGTATTTTCAAAGCGAAAGAAGAACTCACCCGCATTTCGAGTGAGTATGGCTATAATGTTGTGTTCTTTGATGGACGTGGCGGCCCTCCTGCACGTGGCGGTGGTAAAACACATCGCTTCTACGCATCAATGGGTAAACAAATTTCCAATAAAGAAATTCAACTGACGGTACAGGGACAAACTGTAAGTTCCAATTTTGGCACACATGATTCAGCACAGTTCAATATTGAGCAACTGCTCAATGCCGGTATCAGTAACGATCTGTTCTCTTCAACAAAAGCATTGCAGAAAGAAGAAGAAGCATTGATAGTGGAAGTGGCGAAGAAAAGTTTTGATGCTTATGTTGAATTGAAACAGCATCCTTACTTTATGCAATACCTGGTTGATGTGAGTCCGTTGAAATATTACAGTGATACAAATATTGCCAGCCGTCCTGCAAAGCGTGGCGGCTCTTCACGTCTTGAATTGAAAGATCTCCGTGCAATTCCCTATGTGGGTGCATGGAGCCAGATCAAACAAAACGTAACGGGTTACTATGGTGTGGGCACAGCATTAAAGGCATTAGACGACCAGGGACGCTTTGCTGAAATGAAACAACTGTATCAAAATTCGCTCTTCATTAAAACACTCATGGACAATTGTGAGATGGCGATGAAGAAATGTTTCTTTCCGTTAACAGAATACCTTCGTGATCACCCGGTGTATGGAGAGATATGGCAGAAGATCTATAACGAATATGAACTCACGAAGAAATATGTATTACTGCTGAGCGGTAATACCGAGTTGATGGAAGATTTCCCGGTTGAACAATTATCCATTCAAATGCGTGAACGTATTGTAATGCCACTTATCACCATACAGCAATATGCTATTGCAAAATGCAGGGAGATGAACGAACGTGGACAACAATCGCCACATAAAGCAGCATACGAAAAACTGATCATCCGCAGTTCATTTGGGATTATTAATGCGGCGAGGAATTCAGCGTAAGCGATCGTGTTTAGAGATATTGAAAATCCGTGTACTGGTTGTGCACGGATTTTTTTGTTGTTGACCTCCACAATAGTTGCCATGGATAGTCATTAGATATTAAAGACTAAACAATCAAAATTTAGAAAATTTATTTTTTCATACTAGTTTTATATTAGTTGGTCAGATAATCTACTTTATGAAAAAGCAGTATTTTATTTAATAGATTTATAAGATGAAAATTAAAACCCTACTCTGCATTACAGCACTTCTACTTTTTTATTCCTGCTTAAATAGAAGCAAAACTCCTGTTGAGGTTCTTACATTCCGCTTCGGAGATATTAAAACGAGGCTTGGACAGTCTGGGTACTACATAACAATTAACGAAAAATATCAAGTTAAAAATGATAGCACCATTAGACAAAGTAACTCATATCGGTTTTATAAACCGGGTTACGAATTTATAAGTTATGGTGTAGCAACATTAGAAGACAAAGGCAAAACGAAATATGAGTCAGACCCATTTCTTGACGACGCAAGTCCAATCAAAATAATTCAATCAGTAATTCTTGGAAAAAAACAGGATTGGAAAATTTACAACGCTGGGGTATTGGGATATTGTGGAATAATAAGTGGCGATATGAGTAGTTTGGTATGTTCACCTGATTTAAACAACATTGATACGCTTATCTCTATAGCCTCGTCGGTTTCAAAAGAATAAAGAATGTTCGGCAGTCAGAGAATATTTTCTTTTTAGCGCAAGCATCTACTCAAACATTCTCATCATGGCACAAGAATGAGGTGCTGGAAAAGAGTGTCGAACTCTTGTACCGAATAATCAACTAAATTTGATACAGTCTCCTATTTAGAAATGGATTATCAATTAGAAAAAAAAGTTTGGACTGATGCAGATTTTGAACAAATGGGTTGGCACGATTGCAACATTTACAAAATCCGTCTGGCAAAAGATCTGGAATTAGACATTGACTATATCCTCCAATGGAATAATCCAGAACTTGAAGGAATACCTTTTACTTTTTGGGTAGCACCTGCAACTTTAGTGTTTACATCAACTCAAAACTTAACATTTGAGTTTGACTTTGGATTTGAGGATGTTTTTGAAATTGAAGACATCGAAAGGGAAGGTAACAATCAATGGACGATCATCACCAGACAAGGCAACCTTCAGTTTACATGCAATGGGTATGAACAGTTTATTCGTCAGGAACCATCTTTTCAATTTGAACAGAGAATTTCCTACATAGAACGAAATGGCTATTCTCTTGACAGAGTTACAAACCAGGAAAATCCGAACTTAATTAGAGAAGATGTTTTGGAACAGCGCAGGCAAAATTTAGAGCATTACGAAAACGCAAAAAAGAGACATCTTAAAAAACTGGAATTAGAAGAACTTATAAAATCCAGAGAAAATAATGAAATTGATACAAAGGCATACCTCATAAAGAAAAAAGAGATCAACGAGTTATTGTTTTCCTATGACTTTTTTCTCAAGGGAACACTGTTTGAAAGTTGGTGAAGTTTCATTCCTAACAAAAAAGGATTACCTGTTCTTGTTTTGTTGAAGTAACTTGTTTTGTATACAATGTAAAACTTTATGCCTGCAACGGAAACGCAGATACCCCAAATTAATCTTGATCTCATTCAGACTCTTGCAATCGCCGGTCTTATTTTCTTAACAGGCATGTTGCTCAAAAAGAAAATCTCTGTTTTTGAACGACTCAATATTCCATCCGCCGTTTTAGGCGGATTAGTTTTTGCAGCTTTCAATCTCATTGCACACGACAGGTTCCTGAACATCCAGGTAAATACGTCCATGCAATCTTTGTGTATGATGCTGTTCTTTACTTCCATCGGAACCAATGCAAGTTTTGGATTATTAAAAAAGGGAGGAAAACAGGTGATGGTATTCCTCGTTCTTTCATCGGCATTTTGTGTGATTCAAAACCTTGTGGGAATAGGCGTTGCCAGCTTATTTGGTATGCCGAAATTGTTTGGTGTGATGGCCGGCTCTGTAACATTGGTTGGAGGTCCTGCAACAGGTTTAGCATTTGCGCCTTTATTTGAAGAGATGGGATTAACTGGTGCGGAAACAATTGCCATTACATCTGCAACATTTGGTATTGTGTTCGGCGGATTACTTGGCGGACCTGCTGCCACTTTCCTCATCAATAGGTTCAACTTAGAGAAAGATGCGAAGAAGAACCATACGAAAAGAAAAACCTTAGCCAGCGAAAAGGATGAGCTGCTTGGTGTTGATATTACACATGAAAATTCAGGTTTCACTATCAGCTTGGTTAACATCGGCATCATCATGGGCCTGGGAAGTGCGGTGAGTTTTTTTATTGCAAAAACAGGCATCACACTTCCTGCATATATCGGTGCCATGATCGTGGGTGCAGTATTCAGAAACATCAACGATAAAAAAGAATGGACGGCGATGGATCAGAAGACGATTGATTTTGCCGGTGGCATTGCTTTAAATATTTTTCTTACCGTTGCATTAATGGACCTGCGGTTATGGGAGCTGTTTCATTTGGCATTACCACTTTCTGGAATACTTATAGCGCAAGTGATCGTTGTTATTTTATTTGCACTCACCATCACCTTTGTGCTGATGGGAAAGAACTATGAATCGGCTGTAATGTCAAGCGGCTTTATTGGCTTTATGTTGGGAACTGTTGCAAATGCAATGGCGGTGATGAAAACAATAGTAGATAAACATGGTGTTGCACCAAAGGCATTCCTGGTTGTTCCGTTGGTGGGTGCTTTTTTTATTGATTATATCAATGCACTTGTGATAACTGTTTTTGCCAATTTTTTGAAGTAGAGGAATTGAGCTCTGGCAATAATAAAACTATCTGTACAATCCGGATGAAAGTTACGCTTCAGAAGACTTATAAACTACCATTCGAAAAACAAGAATATCAGTTCCAAAGTCTCCCCCAATTCCAAACGCCCGATTCCTAATTCCTAACACTTCCCTCCCAACTATTTCTGTATTTTTGCCCGTCTTAAAAAAGCACTATGAGTAAAGTACAAGTAGGGTTGGTGCAAATGAGCTGCACGGCCAATAAAGAAGAGAACCTGCATAAGGCAATTGCCAAAACAAGAGAAGCGGCGGCCAAAGGCGCACAGATCGTTTGTTTGCAGGAGCTGTTTACATCGCTTTATTTCTGCGATGAGGAGAACTATGATAATTTCCTGCTGGCTGAAGCCATTCCCGGTCCGTCGACAGAAGCTTTGAGTGCTGTGGCGAAAGAACTCGGTGTGGTGATCATTGCTTCGTTATTTGAAAAACGTACACAGGGTTTGTATCATAACACCACAGCGGTGTTGGATGCTGATGGAACTTATCTGGGCAAATACCGCAAAATGCATATCCCCGATGATCCTGCGTATTATGAGAAATTCTATTTCACACCCGGTGATTTGGGTTATAAGATCTTCAAAACAAAATTCGCCAACATTGGTGTACTCATCTGTTGGGATCAATGGTATCCTGAAGCAGCACGTATCACTGCATTGATGGGAGCAGAAATATTGTTTTATCCAACAGCAATTGGCTGGGCAACTTCACAAGATGAAGCAACGAATACCGAACAATACAACGCATGGCAAACGATGCAACGCAGTCATGCTGTTGCAAACGGCATTCATGTGGTAAGTGTAAACCGTGTAGGATTAGAACAAAATGGTGCGATGCAATTCTGGGGAGGCTCGTTTGTAAGTAATCCGTTTGGGACGTTATTGTATAAGGCAACCCATAATGAAGAAGAGGTGCATGTGCAGGAACTGGATCTGAAAAAAACAGATCAGTACAGAACGCATTGGCCGTTTTTACGTGACAGAAGAATTGATTCGTATCAGCCAATTACGAAACGGTATATTGATGAAGACTAAACAGTTCATAGCTGATGGTTTATTGTTAATAGCAAGAGCCGTCAACAATGAACTATTAACAATGAACAATGAACTCAAAACTTACTCCTAAAGATCTCGGTTACTATTTTCCTGCTGAATTTGCACCACATGTTGCAACATGGCTTTCGTGGCCACACAAAGAAGCTTCATGGCCCGGGAAAATTCATACTATCTTTCCTTACTATGCAAAGTTTATTAAAACGCTTTCATTGAGTGAGCTGGTGCGTATCAACGTTGCTGATGAAGCAATGAAGAATTTTGCATTGGGTCATTTGCAAACAGCAGAAGTTGATCTTAGTAAAGTTGAGTTCTTTTTTCACCCAACAAATGATGCGTGGTGCAGAGATCATGGACCTGCATTCCTCATCAACCCAAATGCAGAGCAGAAAAAAGTAATTGTTGATTGGGGTTATAACGCATGGGGTGGAAAATATCCTCCGTTCGATCTTGATGATGTAGTGCCAACACTTATTGGAAAGCATTATAATATTCCGGTGTTTAACCCCGGTATTGTCATGGAAGGTGGTTCGGTTGAATTTAACGGCAAAGGAACATTAATGACATCAACAGCTTGTTTGCTGAATCCAAATCGTAATCCGCATTTGAATCAACAACAGATTGAAGAATATCTTATCAACTATTATGGTGTAGAACAAATACTTTGGATCGATGAAGGAATTGTTGGTGATGATACCGATGGACATATTGATGATACGGTTCGTTTTGTAAACGAAGACACGGTGTTAACTGTGATTGAAGAAAACAAAGCCGATGAGAATTATGAGCTGTTGCAGCACAACTTAAAACAGCTGCAGCAAATGCGTTTAATCAATGGCAAGCAACTCAACATTGTAGAACTACCAATGCCGGATGAACTGGTATATGAAGATCAACGCCTCCCCTGCTCTTATGCAAATTTTTATATTTCAAACAAGCATGTAATCGTTCCAACGTTCCGTTCTGCAAAAGATGACAAAGCATTACAGATCATTCAGCAATGCTTTCCTGAACGTGAAGTGGTTGGCATTGATTCAACAGAGATCATCTGGGGATTGGGAAGTTTCCATTGTTTAAGTCAACAGGAGCCGGCAGTATAATCATTCTGTTTAAAATACAGCAGAAGGAAATAATGTTCAATCATTGTTTCCCTTTTTTTGTTTAGTAAATAATGCTCACAGATTTGTAAAGGAAAAAATCTGTGACATCAGTTAGAAAGAAGATTTCATTAAAACGAAAAACCTCCCGTAAATACGAGAGGTTAATCGATTGCCCACTATAGAAAGAGCGGGCCTGCCATATATAAAAAAGGAAACTAAATAACTTTAGATCCTCCCTTAAAAACTTAATACGGCAGCTAAAATAAATGAACCCGTACTTTTTTGTGATGCTGCGCCTGGTGCATCACTGTTCTTGTAATAAGTAGCTGCACCTGCTCCGTCTAATCTGAATTCAGGAACAATCATGATACCTGGTACTGGCTTAATGTTGAATGAAAGTGTACCAGCGGTTACTCCGGTTCCAAAACCTGCAAGGCCGTCATCATCAGCAAAATGTTCGCCTCTGAGGGTTATACCAAATTTATCTGAAGGGTCGATATTAACATACAAAGCAGTACCCCACCATGATATATTTGAACCTGCTGCTGATGGGTCAACTGTTTTATAAGCAGCATCAAGACCAAGGCCAAACTTACTGGTAACCGGTGCCAACAGAGTTAAGCCAATCTGGTTAACTGAATTGTCGTCTAAATCTTTACCACCAACATAATTGAGGTAAGCGTTTAAGTGATCTGATGTTTTGCTCACCTGTGCAATTACATTCTTTTTCGCAAAAGGAGCAGAAACATAATCAGTAGGGTTTGCAACCCCCACCATTAAACCAAACCCACTACCTAATGTGAAATCAGCTTTAAGACCGGTATGAGTGAATGGTCCGTAAGTGAACAAATGGCTCATGCTGTAGTTGCGGTTTAGTTGCGGATCAACTAACTCATAACCCATATGGGTAGCCCATTTACCAATTGTGAACTTCACTTTATCTGAAGGGGCGTAAGTAACATAAGCCTGTTTAATTGCAGATCCAAGGTATTGTCCGTTTGCTGTTTCAACATAAGAAAACTCAGCAGCACGTGTGCCAAAACCGAGATCAGCAACAACACCTATTTTTCCTTTTGTATATTCAGCTTTCAGACTAGCCATACCTAACTCAAATGAATTAGATGAGTTAGTGAAACTTGTTCTGCTGTTGTGATTTAAAGGATCGGCAACATCTTTTGCATTGTTAAAATTATAACGGTAGTAAGCGTCAACATATCCTGAAATCTTCAACGAACCAGATGTTGAATCCTGGGCCTTAGCAGTTAGAAATAATGACGAACATACGATAGCTAATGCAGAAATTTTTCTTAACATTGTATATTGCTTTTAAGTGTTAATAAGGGTACAGCCGATCTATTGCGTCAACAATACATCATCAGGCTGTACCTTTTTTGGTTTGTGAATGTTATACTTTTTTAAGCTGAGAATTAAGCTTACTCAGCAGTATTTGCTACTTCTTCTTCTTTCATTGAACCGTTCTTAGATACCAACAGCGTACCCTGTAAGTACTTTTCGTTGTGTTGAGTGGCATCGAGACCAAGTTCTTCTTCTTCTTCAGTTACACGCATTGGAAGAATGAAGTTGATGAATTTGAAGATGAGGAATGAAGCGGTAAAGCTGAATGCTACAACAATTCCGAGTCCTTTCAATTGTGTAAAGAAGAAGTCAGGATTGCCGTAGAACAAACCGTCGTTACCGGCTGCATTTACTGTCTTTGTTGCAAATAAGCCAGTCATGATCATACCAACAATACCACCAATACCGTGGCAAGGGAATACATCGAGCGTATCATCAAGACTTGATTTTTGTTTGTAATAAACAGCAATATTAGAAATGATGGCCGCTACTGCGCCAATGAAGATACTTTGAGGAACTGCTACAAAACCGGCTGCAGGTGTAATTGCTACCAGACCAACTACCGCACCAATACAGAAACCAAGTACAGAAGGTTTTTTACCACGTACAACATCAAAGAACATCCAGCTTAAACCTGCTGCTGCAGCTGCTGTATTGGTTGTAGCGAATGCAGAAACTGCAAGACCGTTGGCACCTAATGCAGAACCTGCATTAAAACCAAACCATCCAAACCATAAAAGCCCTGTACCAATCAAAACGTAAGGAACGTTTGCAGGTGGAATCTCTTTATTTTCAATGTGTACTTTTCTACGCTTTAATACCAATGCACCTGCAAGTGCAGCACAACCTGCTGAAATGTGTACCACTGTACCACCAGCAAAGTCAAGAACACCCCATTTAAATAAAAATCCATCAGGATGCCAGCTCCAATGCGCCAATGGTGCATACACGAGCAAACAGAACAATACGGTGAACAGGATGTAAGAGGTGAAACGGATACGTTCAGCAACAGCACCTACTACCAGGCCTGGGGTGATGATCGCAAACATCATTTGAAACAATGCAAACAATGCAAGCGGAATGCTTGGCGCTAAACTCCAGGGAGCACCTGAAACAACATCTTTAAAGAAAAGGAATGTTGTTGGGTCGCCGATGAAGCCGCCTTGAGACTGTCCGAACGCAAGGCTGAAACCAACTACTACCCAAAGAACACCTACAACGCCTGCTGCTACCACACTTTTGATCATGGTAGAGATCACGTTCTTACGGTGTACCATCCCGCCGTAAAAAAAGGCAAGACCTGGGGTCATCAAGAATACTAAAGCAGTTGCTACAATGATCCAGGCAATATCTGCCCCATTGTAAACACCTTCTTTGTCTTCAAATGCTGAGGCAGCCGGAATAAAGAGTGCTGCGATGGCAACAGCCGCCAAAATAAGGAAGGGGGCAATTTGCCGGGGGGTTACTTTTTTAATCATGGTCGATCGATTTTTGGTTTAGATATTAATTAATTTTTTAATTAATTATTATTAAACTAAACTACATATAAAAAACAATAGCATCAGTTAGTTTTTTTCACATTTTATATTTTATAATATTTACTGAATGGGCGTAAAAAAACAGGTGCAATATTTTGTTTTTCAACAAATTGCACCTGCTTTTACCAGTTGGGCATCATAAAACACCCGTATTAAATTCTCTAATTAAATAGCATAAAACGTAGCTGTCTGATCTTTTGTTTCCAATAAAGACGTTCCAGAAAGGAATTCATCCACTTTTCTGGCACACTCTCTTCCCTCGCTAATTGCCCAAACAACCAATGACTGCCCTCTGCGCATATCACCTGCAGTGAATACTTTATTGATACTGGTTTTGTATTCCTTCTCGGTTGCTTTTACATTCTTGCGCTCATCCAACTCAACACCCAATTGCTCCAGCAAACCTACATATTGCGGATTTACAAAACCCATGGCCAGTAAAGCAAGTTCACATGGAATAGTGCGCTCGCTGCCTTCTCTTTCAACAAAAGATGAAGGACGTCCATCTTCACTACTCTTCCATTCCAGGTCAACGATCTTTAATGCTTTCAGATTTCCATTTTCATCGCCAATAAATTCTTTTGTTGCAATGGCCCATTTACGATCGGCACCTTCTTCATGTGAAGAGGATGTTTTCAACGTCATTGGATAGGTAGGCCAAGGCATAAATGCTGTTCTGTCTTTTGGTGGAGTTGGCATCAATTCAAACTGTGTAACAGATGTTGCCTTGTGACGGTTACTTGTACCAACACAATCGCTTCCTGTATCACCACCACCAATTACCACTACATTTTTACCGGTTGCAAAAACATCTTCAGAAAGAATATTACTTTCTATGGAAGCATTTGCTAAAGGATCAAGTTTTGCATTACGTTTATTCTGCTGCTTTAAGAATTGCATGGCGAAATAAACTCCTTTCAAGTCACGACCGGGAACATTCAGATCTCTTGGTACAGTAGAACCTCCAGCTAAAACAATTGCATGATATTCACGCAAGAGATCGTTAACACTAACATTTACACCCACATTGGCATTACACTTAAATGTTACGCCTTCATCTTCCAGCACTTTCAACCGACGATCGATCACCCATTTTTCTAATTTGAAATCAGGGATACCATAACGCAACAAACCACCAGCCTGATCATCACGTTCAAATACAGTAACTGTATGACCGGCATAATTTAATTGCGCTGCCGCAGCAAGTCCGGCAGGACCACTGCCAACAACTGCTACTTTTTTACCAGTACGTTTGTTGATCTTTTTCGGTTGTACAAATCCTTTATCGAAAGCAATTTCAATGATATGCTTTTCAATTTCTTCAATTGCAATGGCAGGTTGATTGATACCTAACACACATGCAGTTTCGCATGGTGCAGGACATATCCTTCCTGTGAACTCAGGAAAGTTATTGGTAGATGAAAGAATATCATATGCTTCTTTCCACTCCTTACGATACACTGCATCATTGAATTCAGGAATAACATTACCTAAAGGACAACCATTATGACAGAAAGGAACACCGCAATCCATGCAACGTGCACTCTGCTGGTTGAGCTTTTCATCAGGGTAACGATTTACAAATTCATTGTAATCATTCACCCTTTCTTCCACACTTCTTTTGGTTGGAAGCTCTCTTGTAAATTCTAAAAACCCGGTTGGCTTACCCATGAGAACGATTTATTTTTTCCGTTTCTTAGTTAGTGATAATTATTTACCGACAGTGATTGTTTGTTTGCTCTTCAGAACAACTTTCTTGTAATCGCTTGGGAACACTTTCACAAAATGCTGAAGCTGATTTTCAAAATCATCTAACACAAATTTTGCAACTGTACTTCCCGTGTATTCGTAATGCTTGCTGATCATTTGCTTTAACTCAACCGCATCTTCATCACTCACCGGATCAAGATCAACCATTTCCTTATTGCAGTTAATTGCAAATTTTACTTTCACATCATATACATAAGCAATACCACCACTCATACCTGCAGCGAAGTTGCGTCCGGTATCTCCAAGAATCACCACTCTACCGCCTGTCATGTATTCGCAACCATGATCACCAACACTTTCAACAACCACACTTGCTCCTGAGTTTCGAACAGCAAAACGCTCACCTGCTTTACCACGAATGAACGCTTCACCATCTGTTGCACCATAGAACGCAACGTTTCCAATGATGATGTTTTCTTCAGGTGTAAATGTTGAAGCTTTTGGAGGATAAACAACCAGCCTTGCACCACTTAATCCTTTACCGAAATAATCATTTGCATCACCTTCCAGTTCCAGGGTAACACCTTTGGTATTAAATGCACCAAAGCTTTGTCCGGCTGTACCTGTGAATTTGAAATGAATGGTATCAGCAGGTAATCCTTCTGCACGGAATTTCTTCGTGATCTCGTTTGATAAGATAGTACCTGCAGTACGATCAGTATTCTTTATTTCGAATGAAGCAGTTATTTTTTCTTTCTTCTCTAATGCCGGTTTTGCAGCTGCTAATAATTTCCAATCGAGTACTTCTGTTAAACCATGATCCTGTTCTTCAGTGCGATACAATCCTGTAAATTCTGAAGCAGGTTCTTTGTATAAAATCGGCGAAAGATCAAGTTTGCTGAATTTCCAGTGATTGATATTCTCTCTCATCTGTAAACAATCAACCTGGCCAATCATTTCATTTACTGTTTTGAAACCAAGTTCTGCCATGATCTCTCTTAACTCCTGCACCATAAAGCGGAAGAAGTTAACCACATGATCTGCATTACCTGTAAAACGTTTACGTAATTCGGGATCTTGGGTAGCAACACCAACAGGGCAAGTATTGAGATGACACTTACGCATCATGATACAACCTTCAACAACAAGAGCTGCAGTTGCAACACCCCACTCTTCTGCACCAAGTAATGCAGCAATGGCAATATCACGACCGGTTTTCATCTGTCCATCGGCCTGCACAACTACACGACTACGTAATTTATTTTTCACCAGTGTTTGATGTGCCTCAGCCAAACCAAGTTCCCAAGGAAGACCGGCATGTTTGATCGATGAAATTGGAGATGCACCTGTACCACCATCATGTCCGCTAATCAATACCACATCAGCCTTCGCTTTTGTAACACCGGCAGCAATGGTACCCACACCTGCTTTACTTACCAGCTTCACATTGATACGTGCAGCACGGTTTGCATTCTTGAGATCAAATATTAATTGAGCAAGATCTTCAATTGAATAAATATCGTGATGCGGAGGCGGAGAGATCAACCCAACACCAGGTGTTGAGTGACGTGTTTTACCGATCCATTCATCAACTTTATGACCGGGCAATTGTCCACCTTCACCAGGCTTAGCACCCTGCGCCATTTTAATCTGTAATTCATCAGCTTCAGTGAGATACAAACTTGTTACACCAAAACGTGCAGATGCAACCTGCTTAATTGCAGAACGCATGCTGTCACCGTTTGGTAAACGATCATAACGACGTTCATCTTCACCACCTTCACCGGTATTGCTCTTACCGCCTAAGCGGTTCATAGCAATAGCCAATGTTGTATGTGCTTCCCAGGAGATAGAACCAAAGCTCATAGCACCTGTAGCAAAACGTTTGTAAATAGCTTCAGCAGATTCAACTTCATCAATACTGATTGCAGGGCGATTGCGTTTAAACTCAAACATACTTCTGAGTGTTGCCGCTTTTTCGCTCTGATCATTTACATGCTTCGTATATTTTTTGAACGTTGCATAATCATTCATCTTGGTTGCATATTGCAACAAGTGAATAGTAGTTGGGTTGAACAGATGGAATTCGCCTTTGCGTTTCCATTGATACACACCACCAACAGGCAATCGATCAACAGGCACATCTTTTTTGCTGAAAGCAAAGTAATGTTTCACCAATGCTTCTTTTGCAATTTCTTCAAGCCCTATACCTTGTATACGGCTTGTTGCACCTGTGAAATATTTATCAACCACTTCCTGGTTCAAACCAAGTATTTCCAATATCTGTGCACCTTGATATGATTGCAAAGTAGAGATTCCCATCTTAGAGAATACCTTCAACAAACCATCACAAACTGCTTTCACGTAATTCTTACGCAACGCTTCCCACTCAAGATTTGTTTCAAGTGATCCGTTCACTTTCATATTACGTATTGAAGCCAACGCTAAGTATGGGTTAATAGCTGTTGCACCAAACGCAAGCAAACATGCAAAGTGGTGAACTTCCCACACATCACCGGCTTCTACAACAATACCAACCTGTCCACGTAATCCTTTACGAATAAGATGATGGTGTACGGCAGCAGTTGCTAACAAAGAAGGAATAGCAGCATGGTCACTATCAACAGCACGATCGCAAAGAATCAATACTTCAAAGCCATCATTCACCGAATCTTCTGCATAACGGCAGATACGATCAAGACCAGCTTTCAAAGAACCTGGTTTGCCATCTGCACGGAAATAGATCTGAATCGTTTTTGCCTGGAACTTACCTGTATCAATACTTCTGATCTTTTCCAGATCACTACTGGTAAGAACCGGTTGCTTTAACGCAACTGTATGGCAATGCATCGGATCTTCTTCCAGCAAATTACCGTTGTTACCAACGAAAGCAGCAAGACTCATCACCATGCGTTCACGAATAGGATCGATCGGTGGGTTTGTTACCTGTGCAAATAATTGTTTGAAGTAAGAAGTTAAATGCTGAGGTTGATCACTGAGTACTGCCAATGGCGTGTCAGTTCCCATCGAACCAATTGGTTCTTTCCCATCAATGGCCATTGGCTTAATGATGGTATCAATATCTTCAGTTGAATAACCGAATGCCTTTTGATATTTATGAATGCTTTCATCACTGAGATGCGTAAACGCAACACGTGGTTCAGGCAATTCTTCAAGACGAATTTTATTTTGATTCAGCCAATCTGCATATGGTTTTTGTGAACAGATGGTTTGTTTCAGTTCTTCATCACTGATGATGCGTCCCTGCTCCATATCCACCACAAACATTTTACCCGGATGCAAACGACCTTTCTTCACAATTGTTTTTGGATCAACCCACACAGTTCCTGTTTCACTTGCCATGATCACACGATCATCGGAAGTAATGCAGTAACGTGAAGGACGAAGACCATTACGATCTAACGTAGCACCAATAATTTTTCCATCAGTAAATGAAATGGATGCAGGACCATCCCATGGTTCCATGATCGATGCATGGTATTCATAGAATGCTTTCTTCAACGGATCCATCTGATCATTATCATCCCAAGCTTCAGGGATCAACATCATCATTACATGCGGTAATGAACGGCCTGTCATTGCCAGTAATTCGATCATATTATCCAGACATGCAGAATCTGACTGACCACCTGTTACAATCGGCAACAACATCTCCATTTCATCTTTCGTGAAGTTGGGAGAAGTGAAACCATGCTCACTTGATTTTAACCAGTTGAGGTTTCCTTGCAACGTATTGATCTCACCATTGTGTGCAATGAAGCGGAATGGCTGTGCCAATTTCCAGGAAGGAAATGTATTGGTAGCAAAGCGGCTGTGCACCAAGCCAAAAGCACTCACCACTCTTTTATTATTAAGATCAGGAAAATAACCACGCACCTGTCCGCTGGTCAGTTGTCCTTTATACACAACTGTTTTATAAGAAAGTGAGGCAATGTAAAAACCAATGGCATCTTTCTTAACAGTGCTGTTAATTAAATGTGTTGCATGATTACGTAACACAAACAACTTGCGTTCAAACTCATCAGGATTGGTGATATGATCAGGACATGCAACAAAGACATGTTCCATTTCAGGCTCAACACTCAACGCTGTTGGACCGATACCATCAGGATTTACCGGCACTTTCCTGTAGGTCAAAATTTCCAATCCCAGCTTCTCAGCTGTGCGATTGAAAATATCACGACACTCTTCACGGAGTTTTATTTCCTTGGGGAAAAACAAAACGCCCACGCCATACTTTCCAAATGATGGGAGATGAACACCCAGCTTTAAACATTCTTCAAAGAAGAACTCATGTGGAGTCTGAATCATAATACCTGCGCCATCGCCGGTATTATTTTCACAGCCACACGCACCACGATGCTCCATGTTTTCCAACACAGTTAACGCATCACTGATATGCTGATGTGATTTGTAGCCTTTAATACTCGCTACGAAGCCGATACCACAAGCATCGTGTTCAAATGCCGGGTTATATAAACCTTGGTTGCCTGCCATTCTACATGCAAGTTTTGATGAAAAATATTATTCAAGTCAGGTTTTTAAACCTGTAATAGCAAGCAATCGCTTAAAATTACCAAATAAAACAACTAACACCTGTTGTAGGATATGTGATATTTCTAACAGAAATATCACACCAGGTAACCAAATAGGTTGTCGTTCTTATTCAGTTCCGTAAAGTTAATCTGGTACTTTTTCATATTGGTTAAAAGCGCATCATAGTCCGTCCTGCTCCGCAGCTCAACTCCCACCAATGCCGGACCTGTTTCCTTATTATGCTTCTGCATGTACTCAAAACGTGTAATGTCATCATTTTCACCGAGTACATAATTTACAAATTCTTTTAATGCACCGGGACGTTGTGCAAAACGGATAAGGAAATAGTGTTTCAGCCCTTCATGCTGGAGGCTTCGTTCTTTGATCTCCTGCATGCGATCGATATCATTATTACTGCCACTTACAATACACACAACAACTTTTCCTTTGATCTCATCGGCATAATCATCCAAAGAAGCTATACTTAATGCCCCGGCTGGTTCAACTACAATGGCATCTTCGTTGTACAGCTTCAGAATTGTTGAACATATTTTTCCTTCGTTAACAAGGTGCATATCGTCCAACACATCCTTACAGATGCTGAAGGTTACATCGCCTACACGTTTTACCGCAGCACCATCAACAAAACGATCAATATTTTCTACTGTTACCGGATGACCAGCTGCCAACGCTTCTTTCATTGAAGGAGCACCTTCGGGTTCGAGACCAATAATTTTTGTTTTGGGTGAATAAGTTTTGAAGTAAGAGCCAATGCCTGCACTTAACCCACCACCGCCAACAGGAATGAACACATAATCAATATCACTTTGTTCTTCCAACACTTCAACGCCAACAGTACCCTGCCCTTCAATGATGCGCAGATCATCAAAGGGCGGGATAAATGTTAAGCCATTTTCTTCTGTATAAATTTTGGCTGCTGCTGCACAATCATCAAACGTGTCGCCCACCAAAAGCACTTCAATAAAATCCTCGCCAAACATTTTTGTTTGTGTGATCTTTTGATTAGGCGTTATCACCGGCATAAACACCACACCTTTTGCATTGAGCTTTTTACAACTGTATGCAAACCCTTGCGCATGATTACCGGCACTGGCACAAACTACGCCTTTTGCTAATGTGTCAGCAGGCAAACTGCTCATCATATTATACGCACCACGAATTTTATAGCTGCGTACCACCTGCAGGTCTTCCCGCTTGAGATAAACCTTGCATTCATACTTCTTCGATAGACTGCGGCTTAACTGCAATGGCGTTTTGTGCACTACTTTTTTAATACGCAGTGCTGCGCCGGTGAAGTCAAGCTTTGTATCGTTCGAAGTTATATACATGTTATGCGGATGTATTGATCACTTTCATATCCGTCATTGCTTTACGCAATACCGCACCTACTTTTTCGACGGGGTGTGAACGGAGAATATGATTTACAGCAATCAGTTCTTTGTTATCAACACCGGCATCTTTGCCTTCGTTGAAGTTTTTACCGATCACATCTGTATCAATCGTTTTCATGAATTCTTTCAGCATTGGTTTAGCTGCATGATCGAACAGGTAGCAACCATACTCAGCTGTATCAGAAATTACACGGTTCATTTCAAACAACTTCTTACGTGCAATCGTGTTTGCGATTAACGGAGTTTCGTGTAATGATTCGTAGTAAGCAGATTCTGCTTTAATACCTGAAGCCACCATGGTTTCAAATGCAAGCTCAACACCTGCACGAACGAACGCAACGAGTAACAATCCATTATCGAAATATTCCTGTTCAGAAATTTTTGCTGATGTTGGTGCAGTTTTTTCAAATGCAGTTTCACCGGTTGCTTTGCGCCATGTCAAAAGATTTTTATCATCGTTCGCCCAGTCTTTCATCATGGTTGAAGAAAATTCGCCGCTCATGATATCGTCCTGGTGCTTCTGGAACAATGGACGCCAGATATTTTTAATTTCGGTTGACAGTTCAAATGCTTTGATCTTAGCCGGGTTTGATAAACGATCCATCATTGCAGTAACACCACCATGCTTCAACGCTTCGGTTACAACTTCCCAACCGTATTGAATAAGCTTAGATGCATAAGAAGGTTCAATTCCTTTCTCAACCATTTTATCAAATGCAAGAATAGAACCTGTTTGTAATACACCACACAAAATGGTTTGCTCACCCATAAGATCCGATTTTACTTCGGCAACAAACGATGAACGCAACACACCTGCACGATGACCACCGGTTGCAGCAGCATATGCTTTTGCCTGGATCAAACCTTTTCCTTCAGGATCATTTTCCGGATGCACAGCAATAAGTGTTGGTACACCAAAGCCACGCTTGTATTCTTCACGCACTTCAGTACCCGGGCATTTAGGTGCCACCATGATCACTGTAATATCTTTACGGATCTGTGTGCCTTCTTCAACAATATTAAAACCATGTGAGTAAGACAAAGTAGAACCTTGTTTCATCAATGGCATGATAGCTTTAATTACTGACGTATGCTGTTTATCGGGAGTTAAGTTTAATACAAGATCAGCAGTAGGAATCAGTTCTTCATAAGTACCAACAGTAAAACCATTCTCTGTTGCATTTTTCCATGACGCACGTTTTTCGGCAATTGCTTCCTTACGTAACGTGTACGAAATATCCAATCCTGAATCACGCATATTTAATCCTTGGTTCAAACCTTGTGCACCGCAACCTACGATGACGATCTTTTTTCCCAATAATGCATTCACACCATCCGCAAACTCACTACGATCCATGAATTCACATACACCAAGCTGGTTCAACTGTTCCCTGAGCGGAAGTGTGTTAAAGTAATTTGCCATTTTCTGTTCTTATTTTTTGTTTGATTTTAAATGTTTATTTTTTTGAAAGATTTCTTCTGATTGCCATTGCGTAACCGAGGTGTAATGCATCATGTACCATCACAAACCGAACGGCGTCTTCAATGTTATTTAATGTATAGCCATAGGATGTTGTATAGGTCTTGTATTGAACAAAAACGTTTTCACTCAATCCTTTTTCAAGCTCATCAATGCACGACATTGCATACTCTTTCAACACTTCAATTTCTTCCTGGCTGATAAACCCTTCAGGCTTTGTTCCTTTTTTAAACCCTGCAGTAAGTTCATCCGGCACATCCAATTCAACTCCTGAAAGTCCATTGCACAACCCTTGTTGAGCTGTAATGATATGGCCAAAATTCCAGGCAATATTGTTGTTCATGCCTGCAGGAATTTCATTCAGTTCTTCAATGGATAACCCATTTACAAGATCAATGAAACGTGCCCTTGTTTGTCTGATTAAATCAAATTGCTCTTTCATCCTGTTTTACATTGTAAATACTTCTTCACCTTTATCCAGGTATTCGTTCTCGATCACTTCTTCACTTGGCTCACGGTATTCAAACTCTTTCAGTTTTTTGTGGAAGCCATCACTTGCTTTAATGATCGCCACTCTTGCAGAGCGTACAAATTCAATCAATCCGTAGGGTTCGAGTACCTTAATGAATGCATCAGTTTCATCACGCTGACCACTTACTTCAAACACCGTATAGTCTTTACGGATCACTACTGCCTTTGCACCGTACTGACTTAAAAGGCGTTCTACTTTTACTTCTTCTGCAATAATTTCTGTCGGCACTTTGTATAATGCCAGCTCCTGCCAAATGATCTCTTCATTTGTATTGTAATATGCTTTCAATACTTCCACCTGTTTTTCGATCTGGCGGCAGAGTTTACGCACCACTTCTTCTGTTTCGTTGATCACAATCGTGAAACGATGCACACTGTCCACTTCGCTCGGCGATGTATTTAAACTTTCAATATTGATCTTTCGCTTGGAAAAGAGAATAGCGATACGGTTCAATAAACCGATCTGGTTCTCTGTATATACCGTTATGGTGTATTCCTGTTTTTGCATATGCTTTGTTTTTACTAAACCGCCTGCCGGGGTTCTTTAGATTTCTTCTTTGCTTAATACGATTTCCGATACGCCTCTTCCCTGTGGCACCATCGGGAATACATTGTTTTCTTTACCAACCATTACTTCCAGCAAATAGCTGCCGTTATGATCGATCATTGTTTTCAATGCAGTTTTTAATTCTGAACGTTCGCTGATGCGTTGTCCATCGATATAATATCCTTTCGCCACTGCTACAAAATCAGGACTGGTGATATCAACAAACGAATAACGTTTTTCATGGAACAGTTGCTGCCATTGGCGCACCATACCTAAAAACTGGTTATTCAGAATTAAAATTTTTACGTTTGGTTTAAATTGCATGATGGTTCCTAATTCCTGTAAGGTCATCTGGAAACCACCATCACCAATAATGGCAACTGTTGTTCTTGACGGATCACCATACGCTGCGCCAATTGCTGCAGGCAATGCATAACCCATTGTACCCAAACCACCACTTGTGATATTACTTTTCGTTTGATTCATTTCTGCATAACGACAAGCTACCATCTGGTGCTGACCAACATCCGTTACAATGATTGCATCACCGCCTGTTAATTCATTCAATGCTTTTATCACTTCACCCATCGTAAGAATATCTGTTGATGGATTCATTTCCGGTTCAATGCACAAGGACTTTTCTTTCGTCATGCAATCATGGAACTTCTGTAACCATTGCGGATATACTTTGCTTTCAACCAAAGCAGTGAGCATTGGTAAAGTTTCTCTGCAATCGCCCCAAACAGGAACAGTTGTTTTTACATTCTTATCAATTTCAGCAGGATCAATATCCAAATGAATCACCTTTGCCTGCTTGGCATATTTATCTAAACGACCCGTTACACGATCATCGAAACGCATACCAACAGCAATCAACACATCACATTCATTCGTCAACAAATTCGGACCATAGTTACCGTGCATGCCCAACATTCCAACACCTAACGGATGATCTGTTGGAATTGCACTCATCCCCATGATAGTCCATGCAGATGGGATACCCGCTTTTTCAATAAAGGCTTTGAATTCTTTTTCTGCTTTACCAAGAATTACACCTTGACCAAAAATCACAAATGGACGCTCTGCTTCATTGATCAGCTTTGCTGCTTCTTCAATATATTTTTTACGAACAATTGGTTTTGGACGATAGCTTCGGATATGCTCACACTTTTTATAACCTTCATAATCGAACAACTGCATTTGTGCATTCTTGGTAATATCTATCAACACTGGGCCGGGACGACCACTACCTGCGATGTAAAATGCTTTTGCCAATGCAGCAGGAATCTCCGTTGCATCTGTTACCTGGTGATTCCATTTTGTTACAGGTGTCGTAATGTTGATCACATCAGTTTCCTGGAATGCATCAGTACCCAACAAATGTGCAAACACTTGTCCGGTGATACATACCAATGGTGTTGAATCGATCATAGCATCAGCCAAACCTGTTACAAGATTTGTTGCACCGGGACCACTTGTTGCAAACACAACACCTGTTTTACCACTTGCTCTTGCAAAACCCTGTGCTGCATGAATAGCACCTTGCTCATGACGAACAAGAATATGCTCTAAACGATCATTGTAATCGTACAATGCATCATAGATCGGCATTATTGCACCACCCGGATAACCGAAGATGGTCTTTACATTTTCATTGATTAAAGCATCTAATACAGCTACACTTCCGGATACACTCCCCACCAAGCCCGAGGCTTTCGAACTCTCAGCTTTCTTTTGAATATCTTTTTCTTTAATCGTCAATTCTGTTGTATTTGACATAACACGCTTTTTCGATTTTTAATGCTGTTTCATAACCGCTTTCAGGGGTTGAGGTTTACGCCTCATCTGTTACGCAACCTTGTGAAGCATCCTTCACGCACATTGCATATTTATACAATACACCTTTCTTTTCTTTTAATGCAGGCTGCTTCCAATTCTTGCGTCTTTCTGCTATCACTTCGTCAGCTACTTTCAGGTTGATCTTGTTGTTGGCTGCATCCAATTCAATAATATCATCGTCTTGTACCAATGCAATCAAACCTCCTTCAAATGCTTCCGGAGTGATGTGACCGACGACGAAACCATGCGAACCACCACTGAATCTTCCATCAGTGATCAACGCAACATCTTTACCCAAACCTGCACCCATAATTGCTGAAGTTGGTTTCAACATTTCAGGCATGCCCGGTGCACCTTTTGGTCCTTCATATCTTATTACTACTACATCACCTTTCTTCACTCTTCCGTTTGCAATACCTGCTACCAGATCTTTTTCACCATCAAATACTCTTGCAGGTCCTTCAAAACGTTCACCTTCTTTACCACTGATCTTTGCAACACTTCCTTTCTCTGCAAGATTGCCGTATAAAATTTGTAAATGACCGGTTACTTTCAATGGAGATTCTAATGGGAAAATGATTTTTTGCGTTTCGAAATTTATCGGCGCAATGTTTTCTAAATTTTCTGCAACTGTTTTGCCGGTTACTGTTAAACAATCGCCATGAAGCAACCCTTTCTGTAATAAATATTTCATTACAGCAGGTACACCACCATGCGCATGTAATTCCTGCATCAAATATTTTCCGCTTGGTTTAAAATCTGCCAACACAGGTGTTTTATCACTGATGCGTTGAAAATCATCTTGCGTTAAATCTACATCCACACTTTTCGCCATGGCGATCAAATGCAAAACAGCATTTGTACTTCCGCCGAATATCATGATCGTAACAATGGCATTTTCAAATGCCTTCTTTGTCATGATATCTCTTGGCTTAATGTCTTTTTCTAACAACACTTTTATTGCTCTTCCTGCATCTAAACATTCATTCTTCTTATCATCGCTAATTGCAGGATTAGATGATGAATAAGGTAAACTCATACCCAATGCTTCAATAGCAGAAGCCATGGTATTCGCTGTGTACATACCACCGCATGCACCTGCACCAGGGCAACTATGTTTCACTACTTCCTTAAAATCTTCAGGCGTAATAGCACCTGCTAATTTTTTACCTAATGCTTCAAATGCAGAAATGATATTCAACTCTTCTCCTTTGTGATGGCCTGGAGCAATTGTTCCGCCATACACCATAATAGAAGGACGGTTCAAACGCCCCATTGCCATAATAGCGCCCGGCATGTTTTTATCACAACCCGGCAATGCAATTAATCCATCATAATAAAATCCTCCGCACACACTTTCAATACTGTCTGCGATAAGATCACGGCTTACCAACGAATAACGCATACCATCAGTACCATTGCTGATACCATCACTTATACCGATCGTATTAAATATTAAACCAACGAGATCATTCTTCCACACACCTTCTTTCACAACCTTTGCAAGATCATTCAGGTGCATGTTACAGGTGTTACCATCGTAACCCATACTTGCAATACCCACCTGTGCTTTTTTCAGATCATCTTCTGTTAAGCCAATACCATACAACATTGCCTGTGCTGCCGGTTGTGTTTCGTCCTGTGTTAATACTTTCGAATACTTGTTTAATTCAGCCATTTTATTTCGTTGTTATTCTACCGATCAATTGTCCCTTCGGGACATAATATAATTAAGCAACTGCTTCTTCTTTCTTCGCTTCTTCCTGTCTTTGTGGTTCAAAATTTTCTACCACTAAATTTTTATACGCTGTTTGAATCTTTCTGCTCAGACTATCACTCCATTTTAATGGAAACTGATGATCGTCTAAACTATCAAACCCAATTACCTCTGCTGCAGTTCCACAATAAAAAACTGCATCTGCATTTTTCAACTCATCTATTGTAAACACTTTTTCTTCTACTTCTATTCCTAACTCAGCACACAATTCAAATACAGTTGCTCTTGTAATACCGGGAAGGATATTTCCTTTTGCTGGCGTAAACAGCTTGCCGTCTTTCTCAAAAAACAAATTAGCACCAGGCGCTTCTGCAACATTGCCATTCATATCGAGCAACAATGCTTCATCAAAACCTTTTGCTTTTGCTTCATGACTGGCGAGTAATGAGTTTACATAATGACCCGCTGCTTTTGCTTCGATCTTGAACGCTTTGGGATTCGGACGTTCAAACGAACTGGTCATAATGCGTAACAACTTATCGCCAAGAAAAGGTTGCATGGCCCATACTTCAATTACAAGAAACGATTGCTCATTCTGCACAAAACTCATATTCGCAGGTGCGTAAACTACGGGACGGATATAAGCATCCTGCAAATCATTGCGCTTCAACACTTCGTATGTAACAGCAGTTAACTCTTCTGTTGTCCAGTGATAGGGAAGATTCACCAACTCAGCCGAACGTTGTAAGCGATCGTAATGCTCTTTGGCTTTGAAAATTTTCGTTTCGCCATTCACTGTTTTGTACGAACGGATTCCTTCAAACACGCTGTAACCATAATGAAAACTCTGGCTGTAGAGATCCATCTTTGCTTCTGACGCCTTTACATACTCACCGTTGAGATACAAAATCGTTTCACTGTTGTAATAAGTTGCCATACTCTTTTTTCTTTTTTAGCGGTAATAAAAAAACCCGCCTCTTTTGGAGGCGGGTCGTTATGTTTAATTTAAACGTTCGTTTTACATACAACTTGCACCTCCGTTGATAGCAGGAATAATAATGACTACCACAATGACAATTGTGTTTACAAGTAGTAGATTATTTAATTTGCTTTTCAACATAGTGCGTTGTTCGAAAAACGAATATACCGCCTTATTGAAAATAAACAAAGAACTTTTTAAGACAGAAGGGTAAAGAATGTTGACATCACCCTATTCTGTCTTCATTATATAATGGTTGACTTACGCAACTCAATATTTTCTTTTTTGATCGTACCCGGAATTTTACCGGCAACATATTCACTGATGAGATCACCAATGGTGCTGGTGAAATAAAAATTCATCGGATCAATATCTTTTGTTACGAAGTTGTGTTGTAAGGTCCAGTCAATTGCTTCACGAATCACTTGTGCTTCATCGGTTAAACCAAAGTAATCAAGCATCATTGCTGCTGAGAGAATAGAGCCGATGGGGTTGGCAATATCTTTTCCTGCTGCTTTTGGAAAAGAACCATGGATCGGTTCGAATAATGCCGTGCCGTTACCAACCGACGCCGATGGCAGCATACCCATTGATGCATTCAATACACTTGCTTCATCACTGATAATATCGCCAAACAAATTCTCTGTTAAGATCACATCAAACTGCTTGGGATTTAAGATCACCTGCACAGCTGCATTATCAACATACATGTATTCAGCAGTTACATCAGGATACTGCGTTGCAATTTCCTGCACCACCTTACGCCAGAGGCGTGATGTTTCCAACACATTCGATTTATCAAGCAGTGTTAATTTTTTCTTTCTGCCCTGCGCATGTTTAAATGCAAGATGAGCAATGCGTTCAATTTCCGGGCGGCTGTACACACATTCATCACTTGCATTATCTCCATCTTCACTTGTATGCTTGTTGCCGAAATAAATGCCACCTGTCAGTTCACGAAAGATCACAAGGTCAACACCTTCAAGATGCGATGCTTTGAACGGAGATAAATGCTGCAAACCGCTATAAGTAATAACCGGGCGGATATTTGCAAACAAACCTAACGCCTGGCGAATACCAAATAAACCCTGCTCAGGTCGAACCTTAGCAGAAGGATCGTTATCATATTTCGGATCGCCCACTGCACCAAACAAAACAGCATCACTATCCAAACAAATATCAATTGTTTCAGACGGCAATGCAGTGCCTGTTTTATCAATTGCAGCAGCTCCAACCAATGCTTCTTTGTAATGAAAGATATGCCCGTACTCCTGCGCAATTGCATCCAATACTTTAATAGACTGGGCTGTTACCTCCGGTCCTATTCCATCTCCGTTTAATATTGCGATCTTCTTTTCCATGATGAGGTTGGTGTGTTTCCTTAGTTTATGTTTAAGCGCTTACAGTAACCTGTTCAGCCAATACTTTCAAATCCGCATCTTCCACTTCTTTCTTCGAATCTGCCAATGCAAGAAAGCGTTCATATAATTCATCAACCTGGTTACGATCGAAACTGTAACCAAGATTTTTAAAACGGTAAGCCAGTGCGCTTCTTCCGCTGCGTGCAGTCAATACAATTTTAGAAGTATCAGCTCCCACTTCTTCCGGTGCGATGATCTCGTACGTTGTTGCTTCTTTCAAAAATCCATCCTGATGAATACCTGATGAATGAGAGAAGGCATTATCGCCCACTACTGCTTTGTTTGGTTGCACCACCATGCGCATGGTTTCGCTTACCAACCGGCTCATTGGTAACAGTTGCTTTGGATCAACATTGGTATAAAGTCCGAGTTCAGGATGTTTGCGAATCGTCATCACAACTTCTTCCAATGATGTATTACCTGCACGTTCACCAATACCATTGATGGTACACTCGATCTGGCGTGCACCTGCAATAGCACCTGCAATAGAGTTGGCAGTTGCTAATCCAAGATCGTTGTGACAATGGCAGGAAAGAATTGCTTTATCGATATTGCTTACGTTGTTCATTAAGTAAGCCATCTTTTCTGCATACTGATGAGGTAAACAAAATCCTGTTGTATCAGGAACGTTTACAACTGTTGCACCCGCAGCAATAACTGCTTCTGTCAACTGAGCCAAAAACTGCAGGTCTGCACGACCTGCATCTTCGGCATAGAACTCTACATCGGGCACATAATTACGGGCAAGCTTAACCGCTTTAACGGCACGTTCAAGTATTTCTTCCCTCGTGGAATTGAATTTGTATTTGATGTGGTTATCAGATGATCCGATACCTGTGTGGATACGTGGGCGGCGTGCTGGCTTCAATGCTTCTGCCGCCACTTCAATATCTTTCTGCACTGCACGGGTTAAACCACATACTGTTGCATTCCTGATCACTTTGGAAATCTGATTTACACTTTCAAAGTCGCCTGGACTTGAGATCGGGAAACCTGCTTCAATAATATCAACACCTAACGCCTCCAGTTTCAATGCAAGCTCAACTTTCTCAGTAGTATTTAACTTGCAACCCGGTACCTGCTCCCCGTCTCTGAGAGTGGTATCAAAAATGAACACTTGTTTGTCGGCCATAACAATCTTTAATGTGTAAAAAAAGCAGGTTTATTACTTCAAAATCTTGTTAACGGCTGAAGTAACAACCTGCAACATAAAATTATTTAATATTGAAGCGGTTCGCAAACCTTATTTCATGTATTTTACGACAGATAAGCGATACCCTTTTACCGAAAACGCTTGCCTGTAAAGGATTATAGCAGAAACGAATTACGATGCCCAACAGATCGACCGATACGACCTTTCAACTGGTGAAATCGCTGGAAAAGAGCGAAAAGCGCAATTTTAAGCTTTATGTTCAGCGAAACTCAGCCGATCCGAATCTTAAGATCATCCAGCTTTTTGACGCCATGGACAAAATGGATGAGTACGATGAGGCCGCCCTTTTGCGCAAAAACCAGAGCCTGGCCAAGCCCCAGCTCTCCAACCTGAAGGCCCATTTATACAAATCGATACTCAGCAGCCTCCGGCTTATTAAGCAGGAAGACAATATCACGATTCAGCTGAACGAACAAATGGATTTTGCCCGCATCCTCTACAACAAAGGTCTTTATCTGCAAAGCCTGAAGACACTGGACAAGATGAAGGAACAGGCCCGTCAGTTTGAACAGGTGACCTACCTGCAACAGATCCTTTTCTTTGAAAAGAAGATCGAAGCATTGTACATCACCCGAAGTATGCAGGACAGGGCCGATAAACTTTCGAAAGAATCAACTGCGGTTGAAGAACAGCTCACGAACATTTCACAGCTTTCAAACTTGTCGCTACAACTCTACAGCTGGTATATTAAAAATGGTGTGGCAAGAAATGAAAAGGAAGGTGATGAAGCCAAGGCTTATTTTGAAAATCATCTACCAAAGAACGCCGAAAAACTCACCGGCTTTTATGAGCAGTTGTATCTATATCAATCACATTGCTGGGTTGCATTTATCCGCCAGGATTACTTGCTCTATTATCGTTACACACAAAAATGGGTGGATCTGTTTGAAAAATACCCGGCGATGATGGAAGCTGAAACAGCTCACTACATCAAAGGCATGCATAACTTAATGAGTGCGCACTTTGATCTGAGCAACGAAGCCAAACTCAACGAAAGCATTGAGCAGCTCGAAAAATTTTCGCACAGGAAAGTTGCACAGCAAAATGAGAACTACCGCATTCTTTGTTTTGTGTATTTGTCCATTGCCAAGATCAACAAACATTTTTTGGAAGGAACATTCACACAAGGGTTGCGACTTGTACCAGGCATTGAGGAAAAGCTCGATGAATATGGGCTCTTCCTCGACAGGCATCGTGTACTTACCTTCTATTATAAGATCGCCTGTTTGTATTTCGGCAGTGGAAATAATGAAAAAGCAATTGAATACCTCAACAAGATCATCAACTGGAAAGTTGACCTGCGAACCGATTTGCAATGTTATGCACGACTCTTGCATTTGATTGCTCATTTTGAATTGGGGAATTATGATTTGCTCGAATACCTGATCAAATCGGTTTACCGTTTTATGGGCCGGATGGAAAATCTGAGTGGTGTGGAAGAAGAGATGTTCAGCTTTTTACGTAATGCATTGCAATTATCACCTGCACAGGTAAGACCTGCTTTTCAAACACTGCTTGAACGAATCAGCAGATACGAAGGCAACCGGTTTGAAACAAGAGCATTTGTGTACTTAGATGTGGTAAGCTGGCTCGAAAGTAAAATTGAAAATGTACCGGTGCAGGATATTATTCATAGTAAATACAAGCGACAGAAAAAAACAATTGCCTGATCATTGTTGTTATAAGCAAGCATGAAAAAATCACTCACTCTTTTAACGTTCATAATACTTCTTGTTTTAAGCAGTACTGCACAAAACATAAACCCCAAAAACATTGAGATCGTCCGTGACAGTTTTGGCGTGCCGCACATCTTTGCCAAAACCGATGCAGAAGTAGCTTATGGCTTAGCGTGGGCACATGCAGAAGATGATTTTAAAAGTTTGCAGGATGTTGTGTTGCCTGCAAAAGGTCTAATGGGCAAAGTACAAGGCAAGGCCGGCGCTGCAGGCGATTATGCATTCGCCTTATTCCGCTGCATGGAAATTACCGAAGAAAAATGGAACACTCTCACACCTGCTTTTCTAAAATTGATCGATGGTTATGTGCAAGGTATCAACGCTTATGCAAAAGCACATCCCAATGAAGTAGTGCATAAAAAAATATTTCCCATCACTGCGAAAGAATATATTTCGTCTTCTGTTTTGGCATTAACGGCCTTCAATGGAGGCGACAAAGCACTCATGGCTATTTTCAATAATGCGGTTGAAACTGATCCTGATTTGAACAAGAAAGGAAGTAATGCCATGGCGGTACATCCTACGAAAACAACTACAGGCGAAGCGTTTCTGTTGATCAATGCACACCAGCCTAATACAGGTTCACAAGCATTTTATGAAGCACATATTAACAGCGAAGAGGGATTGAATGTACATGGTGGTTTGCTCGCAGGGGGCCCTTGCATTTTACATGGTGTGAATGAAAACCTTGGTTGGGCACATACCGTCAACTATGTTGATCGTGTTGATGTGTTTCAGTTAAAGATGAATCCTGCCAACGAAAAGCAATACAGGTTTGATAATGAATGGATCGATCTGGAAGAGAAAACCATTACGCTTCATATTAAAGGAATTCCTGTTGGCGTAAAACGGAAAGTTTACTGGAGTAGGTATGGAGCAACGATGAAGAATAAACAAGGCTATTTTTCTATTCGACTTGGTGCCAACATGGATATTCGTGTGCTTGAACAATGGTATGAAATGGACAAAGCAAAAAATTTCACCGAGTTTTATGCAGCCATTAAAGATCAGCGATTGTCGATGTTCAACATTACCTATGCTGATAAACACGATACGATCTTTTATGTAAACAATGGATTGGTGCCGGTGCGCAATCCGTCACCGAAGTACAACTGGAAATCAACTTTACCCGGCAATACGTCACAAACATTATGGACAGCATTTCGAAAGTTTAATGAACTGCCGCAATATCTAAATCCGAAAAGCGGTTATCTGTTCAACACCAATCACTCATCCTTTTTTGCAACAGCAACTGCTGATAATTTAAGCGCCGATAAATTTCCTGCTGCCGATGGTTGGGAAACCTGGCATAACAACCGCAGTATTCGTGTGGTTGAACAAATGCCTGCTGCACCATTAGATTACCCAACGTTTAAGCAAATAAAATTCGATAAGCAACTGCCGGCTACACTTCGTTATCCGCATAATATTGATACGTTGTTTTTGCTGAATGAAACAGAATATCCGTTGTATGCGACAGTTATTAAAAATTTGAAAGCATGGGATAAAAAAGGAACAGCCGACAGTAAAGGTGCAGCTGTATTCCTGTTAAGCTATCTGCATCTTGCAAAGAAACTGGGTTATGGTGAAGCACGAACTATTACAAAAGCTGAAGCAGTTGAAACCTATGCTTATGTGTATGATTACATGATGAAGCATTTCAGCAGAACTGATCTTGCCTTAGGCGATATTCAAAAATTAGTACGTGGCGATAAGGAATGGCCACTCTGGGGATTTCCTGATCTGCTCTCTCCGCAATGGACTTCCAACTATAAAGAAGGTAAATTAAAATCGGTTGGTGGTGATGGATTGATCATGTTCATTCGCTTTCAGAAAAATGCATTGCCGCAAATTGAAACAGTAAACATGTATGGTGCTTCTGCTAAAAAAGGCAACAAACATTTTGACGACCAGGTGGAAATGTATATCAACCAAAAAACAAAACGCATGACATTGAATAAGGAAGAAGTGTATAAAATGGCGGAGCGGGTTTATTGGCCGGGTGAATGAGGTATAACCGTGTCAAGTACTCAACAGTTTCCTCCTTCGTCTCAATGACAACTTTGTTGAGCTTTTTACAACAGCTCATCTTAAATTACTTGGCCAAATCTTTCTGTCAACCTAAGATCTTAAGAATCTGCTAACAAAACCCGGACCGCAAATCAAGGGTACCTTTCCTCAGGAAACATGTATATCTTACAATAGGTTATCTAAAAAACTGCACATGAATAAAACAGGACCAATTGTTATTATTGAAGACGATATCGATGATCAGGATATTTTGACGGAAATTTTTAAAGAACTGAATTACGAGAACGAACTTATTTTCTTTAGCGACAGTGTGCTGGCGTTGGAGTATTTGACCGACACCGCTATTCAGCCGTTCCTGGTACTCTCCGATATAAATATGCCCAAATTAAATGGAATGGAATTGCGGGAGAAAATTCATAATAATGAAGACCTGCGAATGAAATCCATTCCTTATCTTTTCTTTTCTACAAGTGGAGAACAAAAGCATGTGGTTGACGCTTATTCAAGGTCGATACAAGGTTTCTTTGTAAAACCAAACAATTACGACAAGCTTAAAAAAATCATCGTAAAAATTGTAGAGTATTGGCAAGAGTGTGAATCACCAAATTATATTAAAAATTCTCAATAACATAAGGGCGGACGCCTTTATCCTTCACCTGATTGCTTGACTCCAACCTGCTACCTTTAACAAATTGGCGGAATGCGAACGTGAGCATTAATACTTACTGCTATCCTTCTTAGGCACAATTTTATAATCAGCATCAGTAATACCTTTTACGCCTCTGCCCTTCTTGGTTGAATCGGGAGGCGCATTTTTTTGCGGTGTAACCAACGGCGGAGTAATAACGGGAGGCGCATTTGTTTGTACAGCATTACTGTCGGGTTGTAATAGCACAGGACCCGTTACAGAGGCAGCACTATCAACAGGCAGTACATTGGATGAATTTGATGGTGCAAATGTATTATTCTGTGGTGCAACTGCATTGTTTGTACCCGGCGAATTATTGCGTACAGGATTATCATTATTGTTCGGTGTTGTTACAGGTGCATTGATCGTTGGTTGATCGTTAGAAGTTGTTGTTTGTTTACGGTTGTTGAAAAAATAAATGAATACAATTGCAACAGCAGCAATCATGAATCCACGGTTGATCCATTTTGCAGGACCTCTCTTTGGTGCAGGTGGCGGATTGTTTGAACCATCATCTGTCGGCAGATCAATATCGAGCTGTGTTTCGATACGTGCCCAGATAGCATCCACCATATCCGGTGCCGTTAGCTGTTCCAGCTTTTCGGTAATGGTTAATTCGTATGTTGCTTTTTGATTCATCCGCTATGTTATGCGACTGAGTTGTTGTTGTAATGTTTTCCGGGCTTCGCTGAGGTGCCATTTCGATGTACCCTCACTGATGTTTAGTTTCTCGGCTACTTCCCGGTGATTATAGCCTTCCACTGCATACAATACAAACACTGCATGTGTGGCAGGTGGCAACTGGTGAATGAGTTTCATGATTTCATCCGCACCCATCCGTTCCAGTACCGTATTGCTGATCTGGGGTTCTTCCACCGTTTCCAGTTCGATGTCTTTGCTGAAACGTTCTCTTGCTTTGAGATGATCGAGCCCTTCGTTCATCACAATGCGTTTGATCCATGTTTGCAATGCACCTTTATTTTTATCGAACGTTTGCATGCTTTTAAAGATCTTCACAAATGCATGACTCATGATATCAGCAGCATCGGCTTCATCACGGGAATAACGCAGTGCAATGTTCATGGCATAGTTATAGAACTGCCGGTACAATTGTTCCTGTGCCCTGCGGTCATTGCGTTTGCAATCTTCCACCAACTGATCAATATCGAGTGCTTCAGCAATCACTTCCGTTCTTAGAAATTATTGTCTTTATCTTTTTCAACATCCTGCATACGTTTTAACAGGATGGCCGATGAAACGGATGATAAAATAAGTTTATCTCTTGCATCAAGATTATTTGCAAACCAGATACTGTTATCAAGTATATCAATAATAGCTACTACTCCATCGTCCCAACGTAATTCGTAACCGGTAAGCATGGGCCCGCCCAATACTTTTGTTTCTTTTCCGCTTTTTGTGGTCAACTTCTCTAAACGTAACGGACGAATGCTAATGTTTTCTTTTCCATTGGTAGCATACCCTTCTTCTTCTACATACGGACGATCAAAGATGCGGCGTGCAGTGTCTTTTCTTGCATCATATTTATTCATCAACACAACCGACCATGGATCGTTTTCTTTTGCCATTAACGGAAGGATGGCTGCAGTGAATGCATATTCATAACGTTGCGTAGCATTTGCCTGACCGAGAAAAGGATTATTGCTTTTATATACCAATTGGTTTTCACTGAACTTTTCTGTTGCAAAAACTTCAGCAACTAAATTTCCATCCTGGATCGTGTATTGAAATTTGTTGCGTTGTTTGAGATTGCGTACATCAGTATCAATATTGAGCACACGCAGCAACATGGTTTGCGGATCGAGACTGAATTTTGTATACTGAAATGAACTGCTGAAATCCCAACCACGTTTAACTGCTGAAGTAGAAAATTCGCCAAAGCTTAATTTCTGGTTGATCATCCAACCGTTTAAGCCCTTCACTTTCATGTTGGTTGCCTCCGAGCTGAAGCTCGCAGGAACCGATACCTTGGCTGCTGTGCAGGAAACCAGGAACAGTAGCGCTATGAATGATAATTTGTGTAACATAGAAATCGTTTATGAAAATAATAAGAATTGATATTTTTTAGTAGTTGTACACGGTCTTTGTTGTAAACAAATGTTGTCCGGTGATATACGATCTGTAACGGCGAATTAACTCCACAGGATAACCTTCGCTATCATACTTATATTCGAAACTATAGGCAACATTTACAGGATAGCTACCATAGTAGGTACGTGCCTGCCAGTTAAGATTGTTTTTGGAACTGTTGCTTAAAAACAAATCGGGCCAGTTCATGTGTACATACGGGTTGATGTTGTTATCGTGCTGGTAACTGCCGGTTTCAGTATCCAGATTGCTGGTGCGGCTGTTATCAGAAAACAGGTTGCCTTGTCTCCAGCGCTGATAATAGTTCATGGTAAGTGATGTGTGTGAATAAATGAAGTTGAAACTCACTTCGTCCAGTCCGTCGCCGTTTGCACCATGATGTGCAATGTCTACTTCTGTTTTGCTTACGTTAAGCATATCTTCTGTAATGTGATTGATTTTACCGGCTGCATTGTAACGGATGCTTCTTGTACCGGCAAACACATTGCCTTCGTTATAGATGCTGATTTTTTCTACTCGTCCATCTGTGTATTCCAGGTTTTCTGTTTTTGCAACAAACGGTGTACCATCAGCCGGGCGCTTCTGCATAAACTCAACTTTGGTAAGACGACCTTTCCCATCATAGATATAGTTATTCTTCGACTCGGCTTTGTACATATTACCATCCCAACGTGCTGTGATCTCCGACTTTAGTTTTTTCGCTTCTTTTTCTTCGCCAAATTCGTACACCATATCTTTTTTCAATTCTTCTTTTGCATAACGTTTGGTGTAAGTACCACCCCATTTTTGAACAATAAACTCGTGGTAGGCTGCCTCCTTTTTTAAGTTTACTGTATTGGTACCGGGTAACAGGTTGATGAATTGTGTACTCTTCAATTCATTGGAAGCATCAAATGTGCGGTACACCAATGAAGACTGAATACTGTCGTACAGAATATCACCCACCTTTATGCGTGTACGCATTTTAATGCTGAATTCTGTTTCGTCAGGTATGTTGCTGTTACCAAATTCTCCTGCCGCATAACCAAAATCAATGGCTTTATCGGTAGCTTCTACTTTCAGAAAATCAGCTGCAACAACCAACGAAGTAGCGGAAGGCAATACCATGGGATAAGCCAAAGGCTTGTTTACCTGCGTTGCTTTGGGCGAATTGGTTACAGGCACTGCATATAATACATTACCGGTGCCCGATACGATCATGAGTTTGCTGATGCGATACGTGCCTGCAGGCAATTCCATTTCTTCGGTTGTAAATTTTCCGTTGAAGCTGATGGCTGCGAGTTTATTGTTTACCACCAGTTCGTCCTGTGCGTTTACCACATCGAATTTTGCAAACAGGTTGGCCATGGGTTGGTTGGGTAAGCCGGGCAATGCATCGGCCGTGATACGATACTTGTGCGAAAGACCAGGCTGCGGACCGGGACCTCCGCCTGGTTTGTTAGGTTCTATCGGTTTCTTACAGGAAACCAGGATGATAAGGCTTGCGATGAAAAGCGTGAATACGCTGCGAAATGTCTGTTTCATATTCTTTGATTATAAGGTTTATAAATGCCGTTTTTGTGGCGTTTGTTAGAGATACCCCGTACGGGCACAAAAGGGTTGGGTAGAAAACGTGGCGTTAACATAATTTTAACAGTTTGAAAAATCCATGTTAGATGCCGTTTCTAAACAAAAGAAATTAACTTATTGATAAATAATTAATTAGGGCGACACCCCTTATTCAAATAGCAGAAAAAAATATTTGTAAAAAACAGACAAAACTAAAAACCGTTAGGTTTTCGACTTCGTAAATACGGTGTTCCCAATTTTTTATTACCTAAACAACCTGCTATGTTCAGCTTACATTTTGTGATGCGAAAGCGCATGCTTTTAACGGTAACTTATTTAGTTATGGTAACCGCAGCTTTTAGCCAGGAGAATCTCCGGCAGAACCAAATGAAAGAAAACCTCCGCAAAGACAACCGTGTAAGACAGTTTGAAATCGATCCCCTAAGAAACACCCCCTCCTTCCTGTCCTTCAAAACCACTTCAGTCATTTCTCAAAATGAAGCAGCCGCAACCTTAAGAACAACCTTTGCCAGCCGCACTGCAATTGACGATTGGAAACAAACATCGTTAACAAAACATGCTACCGGAATCACCGTTCAGAAATTTCAACAATACTACCGTGGCATTAAAGTAGAACATGGCCAGTATATGGCCAGTGCTGTTAACGGCAGATTGCAGTCATTGAACGGAGCTTACTATGAAATTGCATCATCATTTACAACAAAGCCCGGCATTAAGGAAGCAACTGCAGTTCAAAAAGCGATTGCATTTGTGAAGCCACAAAAAATGGCATGGCAGGCAGTTGAAGAAATGATCAAGAAACAACCACAGCATGCAGAAGCTTTACGTATGCAAATGGAACAATACAAACCAAAAGGTGAATTAGTGATTGTAAAAGATTTTATCGGCAAATCAAATCAACTACGTCTTGCTTACAAATTCAACATTTATGCAGCGGAGCCTTTATACAGAGCCAATGTATATGTTGATGCAAAAGACGGTCGTATTCTCTTGCAGGATATGATCATTAAACATGCTGATGGTACAGTACAAACACGTTACGCCGGACAACGCACTGTTAAAACAAAACAAGTAACAGCTGGTTTGTTAGGTTTAAATGATCCTGCAAATGGTTTCCTTCCTTATGCATGGACGGGTAATAGTCTTCGTCCGCCAATTATCAATTCATCTTTCTTTATTCTTCACGATGAAACGAGAGGTAATGGAGTAATGACGTTTGATATGAATGCCGTTGGCGGATTACCATTAAGTATACCGGCATTATACAGTCAGGCTACTTCGTTTACTGATCCTGATAATAATTGGGGCGATGGCGATGCATTAACCAATAATGATCATAAGCGTGGTGTTGATGTTAACGGACCGGGCGCCGGTGGCATTGGTGAAGCAGAGAACGATGATATTGCGTTTGATGCACATTGGGGAGCTGAAATGGTGTATGATTATTGGAAAATTATTCATGGCCGTTTGAGTTTTGATAATAATAATTCAGCCATAAAAAGTTTTGTACACTATGGTCCTGCATATGATAATGCATTCTGGAATGGTGAAGTAATGACGTATGGCGATGGGTCAGGTGATGATAGCCCGGCATTGGTTGGGTTTAAACCATTAACATCACTTGATGTCTGCGGACATGAAATTGGACATGGTGTTTGCGAATTCACTGCCAATCTTGTGTACGAAAAAGAATCAGGTGCCATGAACGAAGGCTTCAGTGATATATGGGCAGCCTGTGTTGAAAATTATGTATTAAGTCGTGTTGATCCTACTCTCCCCTATGATGTATGGGGTATTGGCGAGCAAATTGATTTGCGTGCAGGCCGTGCTTTACGCCGTATGGATAATCCGAATGCAGAAGGCAACCCCGATACATATGGCGGCATGTTCTGGAGCAATCCTGATTGTGATCCAACACTTGTAAACGACTATTGTGGTGTGCACAATAACAGTGGTGTACTCAATCATTGGTTCTATCAACTGGTTGCAGGGAATGATATGGCGCAGCTGAATGATATTGGCCAGACATTTCGTGTTAAAGGAATAGGTTTTGCTGATGCAGAAAAGATCGCATATCTCACTGAACTGCGTTTATCTCCTACTGCAACATTTGCAGAAGCAAGAATGATTTCTATTCAGGCAGCAATCGAATTGTTCGGGCTTTGTTCACCACAACATCAAAGCACAACCAATGCATGGCATGCAGTTGGTGTAGGCACTGCATTTGTGAGTGAATGTGCACCATCTATTACGTTTGCAGCTGCAACATCTTCTACATCAGAAATTACCGGAGCAAATGGTTGTGGTTCACAAAAAACCTATACCGTATTTATTGGCAAACCTGTTGATAATGGTATGGCCGCAAACGTAACAATTACTGCTGCCGGTACTGCTGCTAACGGAAGTGACTATGTGTTACAATCATCAACAGTAAGCTGGAGTGCAACTGAAAAAGGATTGAAACCAATTACGCTGTTTATTAACGGTGATAATTATATTGAAGGCGATGAAACAGTGGTGTTGAACTTTACCGCTCCGGCAGGTTTCAGTGCGGGCATCTCATCGCATACGCTTACTATTGCTGATGATGATTATGCACCACAGATCGGTTCAACACCTGTAACACTACTCTCCGAAAATTTTGATGCAGGTGTACTGCCGGCAGGTTGGAATGCTGCAAAAGGTATTGCTCCGAATACCACCAACGTTTGGATGGTGGGTGATGCTTCAAGCTTTGGTAATGGCAATGCAGCTTTCATTAGTGCATTAGGAACCGGTGTTCCTGCATACGAATCTGCAACACCTACTGATGTAGTGTTGAGTACAAACAAGCTTGATGCAAGAACAGTGAGCGGTCTTACAGTAAGCTTTACGTTTGCTGCAGGCGGCGAGCGTGATGTTCCTGTTGGTTTAAATCCTGATCTGAATGGTGATGGAGCTGTTACTGCTGATGAAATTGTACAACTGCCAAACAGCGGCCGTCCATTTGACTATGGCATATTGGTGTATTCATTTGATGGTGTACAGTACTTCGATTGCAGTGATCCGTTATTATTGTTACCGCAGAAACAAAGCAAAACAGTTGCACTTCCTGCAATTTTAAACGGCAAAGAGTTTTACCTCGGCTTCCGTTGGTTGAATGATGCCAATGCTGCGTTTATTGCTGCACCTGCTTTTGTAGTTGATGATATTTTGGTGAAAGCTTCACCAAAATCAATCCAGACAACAGCGGGACGTTTTGCTGAAACAGGCATTGATAAAAACACCGAAGCATGGCAATACAGTGTGGAAGATGGTAAAGTACTTGGCAAGGTCAGGAGTATCAATACAGATCTTGGTTGTACACGTATGAATATTTCACAAGCTGGAAACGGCACCAGCAGTTTTGTGTATGGCACTCGTTCCGATAAAACGTTTGAAGTAGCATCGGCTACAACCGCTAAGAAAGTAAGTTACGAAGTAACCATGTTGTTTACCAACGAAGAACTGGCTGCATGGGGTGCAGATCTTTCAACCTTGAAAGTATTGCGCACCACTTCACCAACACTTACGTTACTGAACAGCAGAAACTCGCAGATACTTACACCGGTTATCAGCAACAATAACGGTAAGTATTATTCGGTTACTGTTACAGCTGATGGTTTTGGTAAATTCTATCTGTATAAACCAACCGGCGCTGCAAGATTAAGTGCAAACGGAGAAAGCATTGCAACAGTTGGAGTTTATCCGAATCCCGCAGTTTTCTCATTGCAGGTAAATGTAGATGCAGCTTCAAAAGGATCGCTTGTTATGACCATGTTTGATGTAAATGGCAAACAGGTGTATAACAAATCGACTGCTGTTGAAAACGGACGCTTTAACACAAGAATTGATGTTAGCTACTTACCGGCAGGTACATACCTGTTACAGGTTAAAAATGCCGGAAATAGCTGGACTCAACGGGTTGTTGTGCAGCATTAAAAAAGGTGATGAGAAATAGAAAAGAGCAGCTTCCGAAAGGGAGCTGCTTCTTTTTTTGAGAGATAAAATTTATTCCACATTTATCTAAACCTATTTACCCGGGATCGTTCTTATCCTGCACAACTAACACCCGCAAGTTTCAAACCACGTAAATTTGGGCCGCCCAACTGCAGCAGCAAACATGAACGAACGATTACAACAACTGGCACAGCAACTCGAAGGAGAATTTTATTTCGATACCACCATGCGTACGCTCTATGCCACCGACGCATCGGCATACCGTGAGTTACCATTGGCAGTGGCTATTCCCAAAACAAAAGACGATATTAAAAAGCTCATCGCTTTTGCACATACAGCCAAGACATCGTTGATTCCACGTACGGCCGGCACATCGCTTGCCGGACAGGTGGTAGGCAGCGGTATTATCGTTGATGTGTCGAAATACTTCACCAAAATTCTTGAACTCAATCAGGAAGAGAAATGGGTACGGGTGCAACCCGGTGTTATCCGTGATGAGCTGAACATGTTTTTGAAACCGCATGGTTTGTTCTTTGGTCCTGAAACATCAACGGCCAACCGTGCCATGATCGGTGGTATGGTGGGTAATAATTCCTGCGGCAGTAATTCTGTTTTATACAGAAGCACAAGAGAGCATTTATTGGAAGTGAATTGTTTGCTAAGCGATGGAACAGAGACAACATTCAAAGCTTTGAACATTGATGAGTTTCATGCAAAGTGCGAAGGAGAAGGACTGGAAGCAAATATTTATCGTTCGCTCCGCAGTATGTTGAGTAATTACGACAACCAGTTAGAGATACGCAAAGAGTTCCCGAAGAAAACAGTTGAACGCAGGAACACCGGTTATGCAATTGATCTCTTATTGGAAACAGCACCATTTACTGCAGGCGAAGAAGATTTTAATTTCTGTAAACTGATTGCAGGCTCAGAAGGAACATTGGCATTTATTACAGAGATCAAATTAAATGTTGTACCCATGCCGCCGAAAGAGATCGGTTTGTTGTGTGTCCATTTTAATTCTGTTGATGAAGCATTACGTGCAAACCTGATCGGTTTAAAATATAATCCCGGCGCAAGTGAATTAATTGATCATTATATTCTCGAATGCACGAAAGAGAACAAGGAGCAAATGAAGAACCGCTTCTTTGTACAGGGCGATCCCGGTGCAATATTAGTGATTGAATTTGCACGTGAAACAAGAGAAGAAATTACTGCAACAGCAATACAGGTAGAAGCAGAAATGCGTGCCGCAGATCTTGGTTATCATTTTCCTCTGTTGTTTGGCGAAGACAGTAAAAAGATATGGACACTGCGTAAAGCAGGTCTCGGTTTGCTGAGTAATTTACCCGGCGATGAAAAAGCAGTGCCGGTTATTGAAGACACTGCTGTTGATGTAAATGATCTGCCCGATTTCATTCGTGACTTTAATGTGATCCTGAAACAGCATAATCTCTATTCGGTGCATTATGCACACGCAGGTTCAGGTGAAATTCATTTACGTCCAATAATCAACTTGAAAACAGAAGAAGGCAACCGTCTCTTCCGTGTAATTGCAGAAGAGATTGCTACGCTTGTTAAGAAATACAAAGGTTCTTTGAGTGGTGAACATGGTGATGGTCGTTTGCGTGGAGAGTTCATCAAGCAAATGGTTGGTGAAAAGAATTACCAGTTGTTGAAAGACGTGAAGAAAACATGGGACCCTGAAAACATTTTCAACCCTAACAAAATTGTTGACACACCGCCGATGGATACCATGCTGCGGTATGTGCCCGGTCAGCAAACTCCTGCATTTAAAACAGTGTTCCGTTTTCATAACCAGGATATCCTGCAACATGCAGAACAATGTAATGGCAGTGGTGATTGCAGGAAAACACATTTATCAGGTGGAACGATGTGTCCTTCGTTCATGGCCACACGAAATGAAAAAGAAACCACAAGAGCAAGAGCAAATATTCTCCGTGAGTTTTTAACCAATTCTACCAAAGCAAACCGTTTCGATCATAAAGAAATTTATGAAGTGATGGATCTTTGTTTGAGTTGCAAGGGCTGTAAGTCTGAATGTCCAAGTAATGTTGATGTTGCCAAACTGAAAGCAGAGTTCATGCAGCATTACTATGATGCAAATGGCGTACCCTTCCGTTCAAAACTCATTGCAAACTTTACCAATTCATCAAAGCTTGGCGCCATTGCTCCATCGATCTACAACTTTGTGATGACGAACAGTGCCATCAGCTCATTGGTAAAAAAAGCATCGGGCTTTGCAACAAAACGTTCAATGCCGACGATGTATAAGACGACGTTGGAAAAGTGGTGGAAGAAACAAGGCACAAGGAACAAGGAACAAGGCGCAAGTGGTAAGAAGCGAGTGTATTTATTTTGTGATGAGTTTACAAATTACAACGATACACAGATCGGAATCAAAGCAGTTGAGTTATTAAATAAGCTTGGTTACGAAGTGATCATTCCTGAGCATATTGAAAGCGGTCGTTCCTGGTTATCGAAGGGATTAATTCGTAAAGGAAAAGAAATTGCGAATAAGAATATTGAATTGCTTCATCCAATTATAACAGCTGATACACCGTTGATTGGTATTGAACCTTCAGCTATTCTCACCTTCCGGGATGAATATGTTGACTTAGCAACAGATGAGAATTTTGAGAAAGCCAAACAACTTGCTGCAAACGTGTTCATGATCGATGAGTTTATTGCAAACGAAATCGACAAAGGCCTTATCAGCAAAGGGCAATTTACTTCTGCTGAAAAGAAAATTAAACTGCATGGTCATTGTCAGCAAAAAGCATTGGCGGGCACAGCAGCAACCGTGAAAATATTATCGTTCCCTGAAAATTATTCAGTTGAAACAATTCCTTCCGGCTGTTGTGGCATGGCCGGTTCATTCGGTTATGAAGAAGAACATTATGAACTCTCGATGAAGATCGGTGAAATGGTTCTCTTCCCTGCTGTGCGAAATGCAAGTGCTGATACCATCATTGCAGCACCGGGCACGAGTTGTCGCCACCAGGTGAAAGACGGTACCGGTAAGAAAGCATTACACCCGGTAGAAGTATTATGGGATGCGTTGAAGTAGAAAGGTTGTTACAATTCGGCTTCCAATATTGTATCGATCTCGTCCAGCTTGATACCATCGAGATAAATAAACGTCCCCTCTTGCTGTTGCTTAAAACGTACGCTTTTGTTAGAACCAAAAAGCGTAACTGATTTCAGCTTTGTAGTAAAGTCAGGAATAAAAATATATTTAGGATTCTCTGTTTTGAAGACATGCAAGTACAAACGTTTTTCTTTTGCTGTACCTACACCCCATTTTTGTGTAGCGATCGTGTTTCCTCTAGTGCCGTAAATGGTTTGGCCATTTTTCTGCAACCAGTTGCCAACCATTTTCAATGTATCTACAAATTCAGTTTGAATTTTTCCGTTTGGCATGGGACCGACATTCAATAGAAGATTTGCATTCAACGAAGCAGCATTCACTAAATAATGAATGATCTCTTTGGTTGTTTTATAACGGTCGTCGGTAATATTATAACCCCATGAGTTGTTGATGGTTTCACAGGTTTCCAATGGTAACTGATCTGACGGTGCATGATAGCTGAAGCCTGATTTATTCTGTCCGGGCAAATCCTTTTCAAACATCTGAAAATCTTCCCCATCGATCGGATCAAGATGATGATTGTTACCGATCATACACTGCGGCTGCAGTTTGTGAATGAGCGAATAAATTTCATCGTACTTCCAATCGATACGGGAAGTTCTGTCTTTACTGCCCTCTACATTTGTTTGATCCCAATGTCCGTCAAACCAGATCGACATCACTTCCCCATAATTCGTTAATAACTCAGTGAGCTGGTTTTTCATGAACTGCAGGTAAGAAGCATAATTACTTTTTTCAGTGCGACCTGTACCTTTTCCTGTTCTTCCTGTTTCATAAGGATAATCGTTGCGGTACCAATCCAATGTTGAATAATACAACCCGAGTTTCATGCCTTGCTTTTTACATTCATCTGCCAATTGACGTAATGCATCTTTGCCGTAAGGCGTATTGGTGATCTTCCAATCAGAATATTTTGTATCCCAGTTTGAAAAACCATCATGATGTCTTGTGATAAAAACGATATAATGCATACCTGCATCTTTTGCAGTCTTCACCCACTCGGCTGCGTTGAACTGTTCCGGATTAAAGATGTGCAACAACTGCTGGTAATCTTTGATCTTGATGTTACGGTTGTTCATTACCCACTCGCCTGCACCAAGTACGCTTGATGCTCCCCAATGAATGAACATTCCAAACTTATCATTCTGGAATTGTTTACGGGCTGCAATATTCGCTGCTGATGGATGGTAGGTTTGCGCATGAAGAGAACCAATAATATTGATGAAAACCAACAGGCTGAAAACTTTTTTCTGCATGATAATCGTTTTGGATGAAGCGGGCTTCGCTTCACCTAAAGATTATTAAAATGCAGCAAAAAACAAAATGCAATCGGTTGTTCAAATCATTTACTATTATTTGCCCTGGTAAAAATCGAGCAGCCTTGTTCTGAAGCTATACTCGTATTGCGTTTGCACAAGATTGATCTTCGTCCGGTCGAGATTATTTTTTGCAATGAGAAATTCCGCAGCATTGATCACACCACTTTCAAAGCGAACCTCAGCAGCCCGGAATGATTCTTCAAAATTCGAGAGCTGCTCTTTTATCATTGAACAGCGGTTATAAGCAGCCTGCATATTTAGCCAAGCCTGCTCAATGTTTTGTTTCAATTGATAGTTCGTGTTCTCTGCATTGAGCTGCGTATTTTTGAGCAGCAGCCTAGCCTGTTTTACACGGTTCTTCGTTTGCAGATTATTAAAAATGGGTATCTGCATATTTAAACCTGCAAAAAAACCAAGGTTGTTTTCCATCTGTTTAAAATAACCAACGGAAGAAGTGGAAAAGTTTTGTATCTCCCTGTACACAGGCGTGCGAGCACTACCACTTTTGATATAAGTTCCTGTTTCTACTTCAGAAATAGTTGTAGGTATCAACCGGGTAAACAAATTTGAATAACTGCTTCCTGCACTTGCACCTAAACTGATCGTTGGATAATAACCGCTTTTTGCGATCTGTATATTTTTCTCAGCACTTTTCACTCTAAACTCATTTGCTTTCACCAACGACATGTATTCCATTGCAGCTGCAATTACTTCCTGCGAACTTTGTGCATAGAACGTTTCATTCAATTGAATATCCCTTTCTAACTGCAACGAAGCAGTATAAGAAATATTCATCAGCTGACCTAACGTAAGCTTTGCCTGCTGCAAACTGTTCTCGAGGTTCACAATGTTGATCTGCTCATTTGCCATTTGCCCTTTCATATCTGTCAACTGAAAATTTCCTGCTGAACCTTCTTTCACCAAGATTTCCATTCGTTCGATCTGCTTTTTGGTCACCAGCAATTGTGCACGGGATACATTCAAGACATCATCGCTTACCAGCACCTGCATATAAGCCAATATCACATTCAGCACAAGATTATCTTTTGCCTGTTTATAATCCAACTCCGCTGCCTTATGCGAAAAATTAGTTTGCTGAATTAAATTCTGCAACCGCATGCCATTAAATAAGATCACGCCGGCATCTAAACCAGCATTGGAAGACGATAGTTGATTATTGGTATAAGTGTTTGTAATGGGATCAACGTTACGACCAAAGTTGTTGCCGTAGTTCCAACGGCTGTTTACATTGGGCAACAGGTTCATCCTCGCCTGGTTCTTATCAACTTCAGCCGATTGCATCGCCAATCCTGTTTGCTGCACAAGAATATTCCGGTTCAATGCTGTATCAATACATTGCTTTAAACTAAACTGCTGTGCTGTTGAAATAAAACCGATCACAATAAAGCACAGAGCTAAACTGACTATCCGCATAACTATTTTATTGATTTTTTACCTGTTGTTCAACACGTCCATCGAGCAAATGAATCGTTCGACCTGCATACGCTGCATTCTTTTCACTATGGGTAACCTGAATAATGGTTACTCCTTCTTTGTTAAGTTCTTTAAATAATTCCATTATCTCTTCCCCTTGTTTGGAGTTGAGATTACCTGTTGGCTCATCCGCAAGGATCAATTTGGGCTTTGCAATTAATGCACGTGCAACACCTACAAGCTGTTGCTGTCCTCCACTCAATTGCGTCGGATACAAATCTTTTTTTCCTACGATATTGAAGCGATCAAGCATATCGGCCACCATTGCTTTTCGTTCACTGCCTTTTACATCCTGGTATAGCAATGGGGTTTCAATATTTTCATACACAGTCAACTCGTCGATCAAGTGATATTGTTGAAAAACAAAACCGATGTATTGCTTATACAACTGTGCCCGCTGTTTCTCTTTTAACTTGTGTACACTTTCATGCAGGAAATTATACTCGCCTTCATCAAAACCATCTAGCATACCAACTACATTCAGCAAGGTGGATTTTCCTGAACCTGATGGGCCCATGATGGAAATAAATTCCCCTTCTTCTACTTCAAGATTAATATCCTTCAGCAGAAATGTACGGTTACCACCAACTGTAACCCATTTAAATAAATTCTTAAGTTGAACTAACATATCTTCCTTTTTATTTATTCGGTTCTTAAACTTTTGATCGGATTGGTAACCGCGGCTTTTATTGCCTGCAGGCTTACAGTAACGAGTGCTATCAGTAATGCGAATACACCTGCAAACATGAATACCCACCAATGTAAATCAATACGGTAAGCATAGTTCTGCAGCCAGCCATTCATAAAGTAATATGCTGGAATAGCAGAAATCAATATTGACAAAAGCACCAGTACTACAAATTCTTTTGACAACATCGTTACAATACCCAATACAGATGCACCCAGTACTTTTCTAATACCAATTTCTTTTGCTTTTCTTTCAACTGTGTATGCTGTAAGACCAAACAATCCCAGACAGGAAATAAGTACCGCAAAAAAAGTAAACCAATTGACCAATATACCGATCTGCGATTCACTTTTGTACAATCGCTCATATTCCTTATCCTGAAAATTATATTCAAATACAAATCCGGGTGCCATCTTTTTATAAACTTCTTCAACTCTTGCAAGTGTTTGTTGCATGTTGTTCCCATCGGTGCGTACATACATCAGCCATGTCCAATCCGGTCTGCACATAATAATAGCAGGAGCGATCGGGCTGTGTAACGATTCAAAATGAAAATCTTTCACTACTCCCGCAATTGTTGCTTTTCCATAATAAAGATCCAACGTTTGTCCAACAGGATTCTTTAAACCCATACGTTTCACTGCCTCCTCATTAACCAACACCTTGCTTGTATCTGCTGAATAATTACCAGTGAATGTATTGCCCTGAGTCAATGTTAAACCCATAGTCTCTACCAAATCGCTGCTGCTTGCCACAAAACTGAAGAATACATCCTGCCCTTGCTTTTTTCCCGGCCAGCTAACCTGTGTGCCACGACTATTTGACATGGTAAACGTAATTGATGCCTGCGATGCGCTGATAACACCCGGTACTTTATTCAACTCACGAATGAATGTTTCATTTTTTTCCGCTGGCACATGGTTAGGAAACCAAATCAAATGTTCTTTATTAAAGCCAAGGTCACGGTTCTGTATATAATTTACCTGTTGCGAAATGATGATAGTGCCAACGATCAATGCAACTGACACCACAAACTGTGCAACCACCAATCCCTTTCGTATAAAAACAGAACCCTTATCTGGAGATACAAATACATTCTTTAAAACCTTTATTGGCTTGAACGATGAAAGTACGAATGCAGGATAACTGCCTGCAAGCAATCCGGTAATGAGTATAATTGAGAGAAAGGCACATACATTTTCCCAATCAGTAAAATCAATATTGATATTCTTACCAAAAAATGAATTGAACAGAGGCAGTGTGAACAGCACAACAGCTACAGCAATAATTCCCGAAATGAGTGAAAGAAGAATTGACTCACTCATGAATTGCTTTACCAATGAACTGCGGCCTGCACCAATTACCTTGCGCACACCTACTTCCTTCGCTCTCTGCGTTGCCCTTGCAGTTGATAGATTCATGAAATTGATGCAAGCCAATAATAAAATAAAGAAGGCAATAGCAATAAACAGTTTTACATAAGCGATTCTTCCTCCGCCAGCATACTTTCCATCTTTAAAATCATAACGCAGGTACCAATCTTCAAGTGCCCAAAGAAAATTAGTTGTTTGCGGCTGCTTATTCGTATACTTTGCAAGTATGTTTGTAAAGCTCTTTTCGAATTGCTCTTTGTCAACACCCGGTTTCAACTTTAAATAAGCACGCATATTACTTATTTCCCAGTTTGCACTTCCACCTTCCGATCCGTTCAAATAATCGCTTACCGGCATCAGGTAATCAAACCGCAAAGTTGCATGCTCAGGCACATCTCTCAGAACTGCTTCAACCCGGTATGCTTTATTTTGTTCAATTGTTATTACTTTTCCAACAGGGTTTTCATTGCCAAAATATTTTTGTGCAAGCTTTTCAGTAATCAATATCGTATTTGGCTGTGTTAAGACATCCTTTGCGTTTTCATTCAGCAATGGGAAGTTGAAAATTTTCAGGAACTCCGGGCTAACATACAATCCATTCTCCACAAAATTTTTATCACCAACCGTAAATTGTCTTTCGTCGCCCCATGATACATTAGCTGCATACTCAACAGCTGACAGGTCTTTTTGAATTGCCGGCGCTAATAAAGCCGGAACAGCGGGGAAAGTTTGCACTTCACCATTCTCAAACTTTTGATTGCTCATAATCGCAGCAATCCTATCCTTGTCTTTATGAAACCCATTATAATTCATCTCATATTGCACCCAAAGCATTATAAGAATAAAAACGGCTAACCCGAGTACAAGACCAATAACGTTGATCATTGCAAACGTTCTGTTTCTACCCAGGTTGCGCATTGCTGTTTTGAGATAATTTCTAAACATATTGATAAGGTTTATTCTGTTCGTAAATTTTTAACCGGGTTAGCTGCTGCTGCCTGCATTGATTTATAGATAATGGTAAACAAGGCTATGGTGAAAATACTGCAGAAGAGCAGGCACAACATCAGGATATTGATCCCATCATTATATGTAAACAGGTTGATGAAAACATAACCTGCCATATAACTAACAGGCAATGCAATGCCGGCAGAAATAATAATGAGCTTTACAAAACTCCTTGATAATTCTTTTATGATCGCAGGTACTGATGCACCCATTACCTTACGTATGCCAATCTCTTTCACACGTCTTTCTGTATGATAGGTAACAATACCCAATAAACCCATTACCGCAATCACTAACACAACAACGCAAAACATTCCCATGAACCGCATATCTCGTCCGGGAAAATAACGATCATACAAATCTTTTTGATAATTGGAGAATGCCAGTTCTTCATGTGGATGATATTTTTTCCAAATGTTGTTAATCTCACTTTTAAATACAGCATCTTCCACAGCTGTTTTGGTTTTAATGCTCAACACATGAAACTGTGATGGATTGTATTGTAACACCAGTGGCTTTGTTTGAAACTGGTACACGTAGTAGCAGAAATCTTTTACTACACCATGAATGGTAACCTGGCGGCTGTTATTTAAGTGAATCACTTTACCGATCGCTTCCTGCGGTATACCTAAGCCCAACCATGCCAATGCCTGCTCGTTAACCAATACAAAATCAGAAATTGAATCGCCGACTGATGATGGAAGATTTTTACCCGCAATGATCTGCAAATTCATGTTGGTCACAAAATCAGCATCTGCAGCATAATAGCTAGCTTCAATATTTTTTTCCTGGTTATTTTTTTTGATGGCACATTGAGCCGAGCTCCCGCCAAATGGAGTTGAAACCATCCCTACCCGCTCCACGGATTTGTTCGCTGCAATATCATTCTTCAACAACCTGTAATCACCATTAAGCGAAATATTGTAAATCTGTTCCCGGTTAAAATTTTCATTATCTGTTGCCATGTATTTAAACTGGCTGTACAACGTTGCGGTAAGAAAAATAAAAAGAGAAGTTGCTACAAACTGGATAACAACGAGGGTGTTTCGTAAACCCATCTTACCAAATGAAGACGGACTTATTGTTCCCTTCAACACTTTTGCCGGTTGAAAGCTTGAAAGTATTCTTGCAGGAATAAAACCAGCAAGCATGCCGATAAAAACGGCGAAGACAATGAACACAACCCAAATAACAATTTTATTATCAACATCCCACGCAAACCAGTTTACATAACTGAACTGCTCCATGAGTTTGAGCATAATAAAACCAACTATCAATGCAAGCAATGCAACCAGAATTGCTTCGCAAATAAACTGCCACACCAATTGATAACGCAATGCACCTGCAACTTTGCGCACACCTACTTCTTTTGAACGACTTAATGAACGGGCCAATGTTAGATTCACATAGTTAAAGCCGGCCAACAAGAGCAACGCCAATGCAAAACCAAAGTTAACAGCTAGGTCAAGTAACGATTCTACATAAGCATTCCCACGCAGATCGTCAAAGTCAGGAGCGAGTTTGCTGATGTATTGTTTTCTGAATTGAAGCGTTTGTTTCTGGGAAAGCGATGCAGCTTGTTTATTTAATTTAGAAGAAATAGCTGCTAATGCAGCATCAAGGTTTTTGTCTTGAAGTCCTGGCTTGAGTAATACATAAGTGAACCCACTCAATGATGCAAGCACTGTATCTTTTGATATACGCTTATAGGTAGCCATTGAAACCATGATGTCGCTACGTAAATGCGTATTACGTTTATAAGGTTTTAATACACCTGTTACTGTAAACTCGCCATAATCGGGATGGCTGAGTGTTTTACCAACAGGATCACCAGTTCCGAAAAACACTTCAGCTTTTTCTTTCGTTAACACCAATGTGTTTGGCTCAACGGGTTTTGTGCCTTTATCCAACTGAAATCCAAACATGTCGAAGAAACCGGGTTCTACATAAATGCTGTTTACATCGATCGTTTTCAAACGGTTGTTTAACTGCCAACCAAAATCACGCACCACAAAGGTGGATTGTTCAATATAGGGATAGCCTTGTTTTAATTGTTCTGATGCGGCAACCGGCGACAGAGCATATTTTGTTTTTGTGCCCACATTATCTGTTACATCTGTAATGATCCTGAATGTACGTTCGGGATAAGGATGAAAATTATCAAACTCATACGCACTTTGCACCTGCATTAAACTCAGTAATGCAAATGGAATCGCAAGCCCCAGCCCCACTATGTTGATAAAGGAGAATAATTTATTCTTCCACAGGTTACGCCATGCTACTTTTAGAAAATTCCTGATCATCGGTTTAATTTATTCTGTTCGTAAACTTTTTACCGGGTTTGCCACAGCAGCCTTCACCGTGTTATAACAAATAGTGATGAGCGCAAACAATAGTGCTATTACTGCCACGAGTATAAACATCCAGATATTTATATCGATGCGATAAGCAAATGATTGCAACCATTTATTCATAGCGAGCCATGAAATTGGTGTAGCGATCAATACAGCAATCAGCACCAACAATAAAAACTCTTTTGAAATGAGATAAGAGATGTTTGGTACGCTTGCACCTAACACTTTACGCACACCAATTTCCTTTATGCGTTGCTGAATAATGAGTAATACCATTGCCAGCAAACCCATGCAGGATAATGTGATAGCAATAGCGGCCGCAATGCTCAGTATGATCGACATCATTTTCTCCTGCTTGTACCAGTTGTTGATATTATCATCCATGAACGATCCTTTGAATTCACGTCCCGGTTCAAGGATGGCCATTTCTTTTTTTACCGCTTCCATTACCGCTACTTTGTTCTGCGCATTGGTTTTAATGAAACAGTAACGCACTTGTTCATTCTTGTTCATTACAAGAGCAATCGGCTCTTTTGTTTCACGCATCGAGTACATGTGGAAATCGGGAATCACGCCCACAATATTCCATGCGGGGGAACTACTGTCCACAACTATTTTTTGCCCTGCAATTTGCTTTTCGTTGAATTGCTTCGCTACACTTTCTGTGAGCAATACATGCGGTAAGCTATCGGCCGCATAAGAAAGATCGATATCCTTTCCTTCAATTGGTTTGATGTCAAACGTTTTTAAATAATCATAGTCAATATAAGCCAGGTTCGTATTGATCTCTCCGCCCTTGTAACCAAAACGGTTAGTCATTTTTGTAGTAATACCGTCTTTACCTACACCAATATTTACACTGCTGCCCGTTAAAGAAATAATAGCAGGATTTGACGAAAGTCGTGAACGCAGCTTCTCAATATTACTCAACCCTTTTTCCGGTTTATGAAATGGAATTACGATCACATATTCTTTGTTAACACCCAAATCGGCGTTTTGCATAAACTTAAACTGACTGTAGATAATTAGTGTACTGCTGATCATGATACAGGCTATCACAAACTGCATGACGATTAACGAACTGCGTGCAATGCTTTTCCGCTTGAGCGATATTTTTCCTTTGAGTGTTTCCACCACTTTCAGCTTTGCCATCAACCATGAAGGATATCCACCGGCAATGAAGGAAACCAGTAACAACAGGCCAAACGTCATCAACAAATAGCCCGGGTTCCATAACAATTCATCCAACGGCATATTCGATGGCGACTGACGTTGTATAATGCCGATAATAATATTTGTGAGAACTAATGAAAATACAAATGCAATGCTGCATACAATAAAACTTTCGCTCCACAATTGCAGAAACAAGCTGTCTTTTGCTGCACCCAGGCATTTGCGTACACCAATTTCTTTGCTCCTTGTAAATGCATTCGCCAGGTTGATATTTACAAAATTGAAACACGCAATTAAAATGATCAACAAACTGATTGCCAGCATGGCAACGAGTTCAGCTTTGTTCACCGAGTTTCCAATATTGTTAATCCGTGGTGAAAAATGTACATCTTTCAACGACAGCAAATGTGTGGTGAATAAATCTCCCTTCTTATCAGGAATTGCTCCTTCACGTTTTAAACTTGCCGACCACTCTGTGAGATATTTTTGATTGATTGTGCGTAATTGCTGCTCAGCTTGCTGCACGGTGCCTGTTTCCTTCAACTGAACAAATACAGGATGATGCTGGTTGTTCCAGTTTGTTTTGTCTACGGTATAATCAGGCCGAACTTCAGTGCGGGCCAACGCACCAAACCGAAACGATGAGTTTTTTGGAATATCTTTTACCACTGCAGAAACAATCATTTCTTTTAACTCATCACCAAGAGGCAACTTGATCGTTTTTCCAATCGGATCTTCGTCACCAAAAATGATCTTTGCTGTTTTTTCAGTGATCACAATATTTGAGAGATTGCTTAACGGATTAGCAGCGTTACCTTTTACGACAGGGAATGTAAACATTTGCAGAAAATCCTCATCGACCAACATTGTTGTGATATCAACTTCCTTTTCATTATACAGCACTGCATTACTTCCATGTAAGAATCGTGTTGCTTTGTCGACAGCGGTTGCTTCCGCTTTAAATTTTTCGGCAGCAGGAAATCCAAAAGTATTACCGATTTCATCGCCACTTGCTTTATGAAATACATGGTATGCCTGGTAAATCTTATCCCGGTTAATATGATTTTTGTCAAACGTGAATTGACCATAAACAGCAAGTAATACCACAAGGCCAATGGTAAAACCAATCACCAAACCAACCAAATTGATAGTGGTGTGAAATTTATTCCTGAACAGGCGTCTAAATGACAAGCTCAAATAATTTTTGAACATGATGTAAGTTTTTATTCTGTTCGTAAACTTTTTACCGGGTTAGCTACGGCCGCTTTGATTGCCTGGAAACTTATGGTAATAACTGCAATGCCCAGTGCAGCAATACCAGCTACTACAAATACCCACCATGACAAATTGATGCGATAAGCAAAATCCTGTAACCATTTATTCATTGCAAACCACGCAACAGGTGTAGCAATTACAAATGCAAGAAGAACCAGCCGCAAAAAATCTTTTGATAATAATTGTGCAATGGTGAGTACACTTGCGCCTAACACTTTGCGTACACCAATTTCTTTTGTTCTTGATTCAACAGTATAAGTAGCCAATCCAAACAATCCCAAACAGGCAATGATGATGGCCCATACCGATGCAGTTGTAAACAGGCGACTGTACTGTTGTTCGGTGATATACTGTTTATTAAAATTATCATCCGCAAAAAAATACTCAAATGGATTGTTGATGAAATAGGACTTAAATAACTTCTCCAGCCTGGCTACGTTGTCCTGTATTTTATCTGAACTCAGTCGTACAGTAAAGTAAGCACTGTTGCTTTGCGGATAGAAAATGATCGGTTCAATGGCACGTTGTAAACCGGTATGATGGTAATTCTTTACCACTCCCACAATCTGCAGCTTACGCTCATCCCATTGTATTTTTGTATTCAAAGCATCTTCTACCGATTTAAAGCCCAGCTCTTCAATCGCTTTTTCATTCATCAGCACTTTATCATTGTCATTCCACTCCACCATAGTTTCTGCCTGTGTAAATGTGCGACCACCTGCCAAGCCGATCTGATAAGTATTGAGATAGCGATCATCGATCAATGTAAATGAAAACGATTTAAACTCATCTCCCTTTCGTGAACCCGGCTGAGTGAAACCTGATGTCGCAAAATTGAATCCATTACCCGGCACGCTGCCACTCAACGCATAATCTTTTACAAAACTCTGTTGAGCGATCATATTAACGAATGCATTCCTTCGGTCTTTATACGTACTGTCACGCCCCACCTGCGGGCCGCGGATCACCAGCAATTGTTCTGTATTTACGCCAAGGTTCTTATTCTGCATATAATTTAATTGCTGATAAATAAATGCAGTAACGAGCAGTAAGCCAATTGAAATGGCAAACTGAAAAACAACCAGCGACTTTCGTAACACCACGCCCTTTGTTGTTTTGATAAATTTACCTTTCAATGTCTCAATAGGATTGAAACCCGACAGACTGAAAGCAGTATAAGCACCGGAAAGCAATGAGCCTGTTATCAGCAGCAGCAATCCGATCATCCATGTTTTTGTATATAACAAGGACGACAACGAAAGCTCTTTGCCAACAATATCATTGAACAATGGTTGGATAAGTTGAACGATCAACAAGCCCAGCCCAAATCCAATCAGGTTTACCAATAACGATTCGCCGAGGAACTGCATCACCAGCGATTGACGGGATGCACCTACTACTTTTCGTACTCCAACTTCACCGGCACGTTTCAATGAATTAGCGGTTGAAAGATTGATATAGTTAAACCATGCTATTGCAAGAATCAATAACGCAATAATACCAAGGATGTACACATATTTCAGATTGCCGCTTGTTTGATAATAATCGCTGAACGATGCGGGCAAATGCACATTGGCAAATGATTGCAAACGAAACTGCAATCCATCTTTATCTTTTTTAAGCTGTGTTCTGAGTGTGGTTAATTTTTGTTCCAGTAGTTTATGATCAGCACCTTCACTTAACCGGAAATAGGTATTGATGTATTGTGAATTGAGATTATCAAGTTCGGCCCAATCATTTCCGTTGAGGTTAGCAGGATTTTTCAATGTTGCCAGCGAAAAAACCATATCAAACCGGATGTCTGAATTCTCAGGTATTTCATACACCCCTTCTACAACATAGGTTGCTTTACCAAACTGGTTGTACAAAGTCAATGATTGACCCATTGGATCATCTTTCGCAAAATATTTTTTTACGGCGGCTTGTGAAAGAAACACAACATTTGATTTTTTAAATGCTGCTGCCTGTCCTTCAATTACTTTAAAACTAAAGAACTCAAAGAAATTCCCTTCTGCATAACCAATCTCTGTTTCTCTGAATGGTTCCGCTTTCTCTATATCACGACGAACAATTCCTTGTCCGGCACCTTCTTCAAATCTGCAATAGTCTTTTATTTCGGGAAAACTTTCTTTTGCCCGTTGTGCCCAACCCGGCTCAACCTGGGGCCATGTTTGTCCTTTTTGATCTTCATTCAACAATCGATAAATCGATGACAGGTTTTTATGAAACCCATTTACGCTCTTCTCAAAACTTACATATTGCAGTATCAACAGGAATGCTGCAATACCCATTGCCAAGCCAGAAATATTAATGAAGCTATACAGCTTGTTGCGCCATAAATTTCTGAAAGCGATCTTGAAATAGTTTTTGAGCATAAAGTTAGTTTTATTCGGTGCGTAAACTTTTTACGGGGTTAGCAAGTGCGGCTTTCACTGCCTGGAAACTGATCGTAATAAAAGCAATGGCAATTGAAACAAGCGTTGTTAATACAAACACCTGCCATGTAATGGAAGTTTGATAAGCAAAATTCTGCAACCACTTGTTCATTACAAACCATGCAAGTGGCGATGCAATTAAGACAGCAACGGTTACCAGCTTCAGAAAGTCTTTTGACAGCAATGCAACAACTCCATACACACTGGCGCCTAATACTTTTCGAATACCTACTTCTTTTGTTCTTTGCTCTGCAGTGAATGTTGCGAGTCCAAATAATCCTAAACAGGAAATAATGATCGCCACCAGTGTGAAATAATTAATGAGTGTTGCCTGCCGTTGCTCAGCTTCATAATTCTTTTGAAAATCCTGGTCGAGAAAACTATATTCAAACGGTTCGTTGGGGTTCATTTTGTTCCAGGTAGATTCTAAAGTTGTTAACGCAGCTTTTAACCCGGTGGCTTTTGTTTGTGCGATCACGTAGTTAAAGCCCGCTGACGGATCGTTATAAAAACGAAATGCAAAAGGTTCGATCGTTTCCTGCAACGCTTTAAAATGAAAATCTTTTACAACACCAATAATATTGAAACGGTATTGTTCACCATCCATATCAAAACCAAGCCACTTCCCTACTGCATCCTGCGCATTGGCAAATCCAAATTCCTTAACTGCCTGTTCATTGATCACAAAACTTGTAAGTGTGTCAGCCGAAAATTGAGCTGAGAATAAACGACCGGCCAATAGTTTTACACCAAGCGTTTGAAGGAAGCTATTATCAACCATGTTAATGAACACTTGTTTGGAGTTGTTCATATTTTGGCCTTGCCGATACATCAACCAATCCTGCGGATTAAAAATGCCGGGATAAGCCATGGATGTGCCAATAGAATTAATACTGGTGCTGTTGGCTATCTCATTTTTAAACGTCTGGAAATTATTTTTTGCGTTGGATGTCCGCAACGGGATAACGATCTGTTGATCTTTCTGAAAGCCGAGATCTTTCTCCTGCAGGAAAGTCATTTGGTTGGCAATAACCACAGATGCTACGATCAACACAATAGAAATAATGAACTGAAACACCACTAAACCTTTCCTTAATGAAACAGCAGAAAGTGAATTGGACAATTTTCCTTTCAACACCTGTATTGGCTTAAATGCAGAAAGATAAAATGCAGGATAGCTGCCGGCTACCAAACCGGTAATGATCGTTAATACAATAAACAATCCACCCAGCAATAATTTTTGTTGCAAGTTGAGTATAAAAACTTTACCGGATACATTCTCGAACAAAGGCAGTAACAACAACGTAAACCCAAGTGCAAAGAATAAACCTATCATTGCCATTACCAGAGATTCACCAAGGAACTGTCTTAACAGCGATTGCTTTTCCGCGCCTAATACTTTGCGTACGCCAACTTCTGCGGCACGCTTTGCAGAGTTTGCAGTTGAAAGATTCATGAAGTTGATACAGGCAATGAGTAAAGTAAGAACAGCAATTGAACCGAGAATGAACAGCGATGTTTTACTGCCACCTTTACTCACACTGCTGTCAACGCCTGATAAATAAATATCTGAAACAGGTGTGAGGTAATAACGACGTTGCTTTCCCATTTGCTTCAAACGATCGCCAAGATGTTGCTGGATAAAGGCCGGAAATTTTGCCTGCAGTTTAGCAATATCTGTTCCCTGCTTCAACAATACATATGTGTTAAACATGTTATTGTTTACTATGCCTGGGTTATCATTAGCAAATCCGTTCATATTACCACCTTTGAACGAAAGGAAAAATCTTGCTTCAAGGTGTGTTGGACCGGACGCATCTGCAAACACACCTGTAACTCTGAAACTAGTGTCACCATTTGTACTGCTGCTGATGCGGATAATTTTATTGAGTGCCGGTTCGTTTCCAAAAAGTTTTTCAGCAATGGATGAATGCAGTACAACAGTATTTGGTTCTTGCAAAGCAGTTGCAGGATTACCTTCTGTAAATGGATAGCTTAAAACCTTAAAAATATTTGAATCGGCCAATAACCCCTTTGTTTCATAAATGGAATTAACTGCACCGCTCTGTTCTTTTACCTGCAGTAATGTTTTATCATCACGGAATAAATGAAGAACACGTGCAGATGCTTCAATTTCAGGATATGCCTGTTGCAGCATTCTTCCAACAGGTGCAGCTGTAGTTGTTCCCATGTCTTCTACTCCTTGGTCAATGAAAACTGTACCTAAGCGATAAACACGCTCCCCATTTTTATGATAACTGTCATAACCTGTTTCATGAAAAATATAAAGGGCAATGAGCATACAACAGGTAAGCCCAACAGACAAACCAAAAATATTGATGAATGAAAACACTTTGTTCTTCATCAAAGAACGCCATGCAATTTTTATATAATTTCTGAACATAGATGTAAGGTTTATTCGTTCCGTAAACTTCTGACAGGATTGCTCAATGCTGCTTTCACCGCTTGCGAACTCACTGTTAACACGGCAATGATCAATGCAATAACAGCAGCAGCTGCAAATACCCACCAGCCAATACTTACACGATACGCAAAGTTTTGCAACCATTGGCTCATAGCCCACCATGCAAGTGGTATTGCAAATACGCAGGCAATCAATACAAGCTTCACAAAATCCTTGCTCAGCATTTGCACAATACCTGAAACTGATGCACCTAATACTTTACGGATGCCGATCTCTTTTGTGCGTTGCTCGGCCATATAGGTTGCAAGACCAAACAAACCCAGACATGCAATAAGAATCGCCAGGAATGAAAATGCAAACGCAATTTTCCCAATGCGTTGTTCACCACGATACATTCTGTCGAACGATTCATCAAGAAAGTTGTAAGAGAATGGCATGCCGGGTGCCATTGCTTTGAATTTTGATTCAACCTGTGTCAGCAGATTTTTCATATCCTTTGTTTCAACACGAAACGCTGCAGCCCACCTGTTATTACCAAGTCTGAAAGCAAGTGGCGATACATTTTTCCTCAGCGACTCATAGTTGAAGTTTTTCACTACACCTATCACTGTATAAACAACGGGATTCTGCCCGTCGGATGAATAAAGTTTTCTTCCAACAGGATCGCCACCACCAATTAATGCAGCAGTGGCTTCATTGATAATTAAAGCTGTTGAATCGCCACCGTATTGCGGAGAAAAATTACGTCCCTTAACTATTTCCATTCCAAGTGTTGGAATATAATCATAGTCAATTCGCCAGTTCTGCATATTGAATCCGTTCTTTTCTGTCATTACAGATTCTGTTGACCATGTATTATCATTACGTGCTGAATTACTCACCGGCAAAAAACCCGCAAAGGAAGCAGACTTTACGCTACTAAGTTTCGCAACTTCCGTTTTGAACGACTCTGCTGTGGATCCGCTCATAGATGGAATATCAACCACCAACACCTGCTCTTTGTTGAAGCCGATCTTTGTTGATTGTATATAATTCAGCTGTCTGTAAATAACAATTGTTCCTGTGATCAATAAGATGGTTGTAAAAAACTGGAACACCACCAACGTACTGCGCAAATTACTCTTTGAAAAACCCGTGTTCATTTTTCCTTTTAAAACCGCTATGGGTTTGAAGGAAGAAAGAAAGAAGGCCGGGTAACTTCCTGCAACAAGACCAACTGCTATTGGCATTGCTAATAAGAATAAGAGGAAGCCGGGTTGCAATAAATCAGTTATATGAAATTCTTTTGCTGCAAGATCGTTGAACCAGTTTAGTGTGAGCCATGTGAATGCTACCGCCAGCAGCAATGCAATAAAGCTGGTAAGCGTTGATTCAGCCAAAAACTGGCGGATCAACGATTTTTTTTCTGTCCCCAACACTTTCCGTATACCAACTTCTTTTGCTCTTGATGCCGAACGTGCAGTGGAAAGATTCATAAAGTTGATACATGCAATAAGCAATATAAACAGCGCTACGGCACCAAAAATATAAACATACTGTATACTGCCATTCACGCCAAGCTCTACACCTCTTTCGGAATGCAGGTGAATACTTTTTAACGGAATCAACGAATACGCAAGTCTGTTACCTGTTTTCTCAAAATCTTTCATGCTTTCAATCTGCATGAATTGTTTTGCCTGTGGCAACATGTATTTATCAATTACCTGTACAAAGTTTTTCTCAAATGCTTTGTAGTCTGTGCCTGGTTTCAGAATAACGTAGGTATGAAAATTATGACTCAGAAAATTATTAAAGTTATACTCCACATTATCCATCGACAAGAACATATCAAAGATGAAGTGAGAATTTTTGGGAATATCCTTTATCACTGCCGTTACTTTATACAGCCTGTTTCTTTCATCATTACATTCCATGGTTTTTCCCATGGCAGCTTCAACCGAACCAAAATATTTTTTTGCTGTGCTTTCAGTAACAACAACTGTATTGGGTTCACTCAACGCAGTTTTTGGATTACCGGCAATGGCAGGAAATGTAAACACGTCAAATAAGGTTGAATCAGCATACACTACCCTTTCTTCAGTAATGTAAACGTTGTCTTTTTTAAACAGCTTGGAACCTTCGCTTGCATAAATTCTTGTAAACTGTTCAACCTGTGGATAATCTTTTTTAAGTGTAGCTCCTAACGGATCGGGACTCACCGCCATATTTAAAGCTGTACCGCCAAAACGTATATCAGAATTGATGCGATAGATACGATCGGCTTTTTCGTGGTAGCGATCGTAACTCACTTCGTCCGTGATGTAGAGTGTAATGAGTATAAAACATGCAAGCCCGGATGCAAGGCCGATGATATTAATGAGTGAAAAGGTTTTATTCTTCAGCAGGTTTCGCCAGGCAATCTTTAAATAATTACTAAACATGATAACAAGGTTTAATGGTTGGCAAAGAGAGCTAAATGATTATGGTTAATGGTTAATTGACGGCGTCAATCTGTTTATACCAATATATTTTCTGTAACCGAATGCCCATCGAGCATACGGATAATACGATGACTGTATTTTGCATCATGCTCACTGTGCGTTACCATGATGATGGTTGTACCCTGCTCATTCAGATCAGTAAGCAATTGCATTACTTCATTACCATTTGATGAATCAAGATTACCCGTTGGCTCATCTGCAAGAATAAGTTTAGGATTGTTCACCACCGCACGGGCAACTGCCACACGCTGTTGCTGGCCACCACTTAGCTGTTGCGGGTAGTGGTTACGACGATGCATGATCTGCATTTTGTCTAGCACTTCTTCTACTTTTTTCTTGCGCTCATCAGCTTTTATATTGCAATAGATCAACGGTAACTCAACGTTCTCGTACACAGTTAACTCATCAATGAGGTTAAAGCTCTGGAACACGAAACCAATATTGCGTTTACGCAGATCGGCCCGTTTACGTTCGTTAAAACCTGCCACTTCAATACCATTAAAGAGGAAACTGCCGCCATCAGGATCGTCGAGCAAACCAAGAATATTCAACAAGGTTGATTTGCCGCAACCACTTGGACCCATTACAGCAACAAACTCTCCTTCTTTCACTTCCATTGACAGTTTGTTCAACGCAACAGTTTCAACTTCTTCTGTACGATAGAATTTTTCGAGATTGGTGATCTTTATCATTGATGTGATTTTTTATAATTGGAAATAGTTTAACGGGCCATGCAACAGAAAATCGTTTGTTGGCGCTTGTTTTACTTCTTTTTTATCAAGGCTGCATGTACGGTTGTTGCTCACAGCAACAGATGTTGCGCCAAGCAAACAGATCAATACAAAAGCCATCAACAAAATGAATTCCTTTTTCATGATTTACTTCTTTAAAATTAATTCCTGCATGTTACCATAGTTCTCATAGCTGCTGGTTACCACTTTATCGCCAGGTTTTAATCCACTCAACACTTCGTAGTAATCAGGGTTTTGGCGACCAAGTTGAATATCTACTTTGTAAGCAACTGTTCCGTTTTCATTCAACTTAAATATCCAGTTGCCACCTGTCTGTTGGTAGAAACCTCCTTTCGGTAAAAGAATGGCCTGTGTTTCTTCACTCAAAGCCAAACGCACTTGTAATGTTTGTCCACGACGGATACCTTCCGGTACTTTATCAGCAAATTCCATATCAACCTGGAAACGGCCATTGGTAACCTGTGTATATACTTTTTTAATTTTCAGTTGATACGTTTTACCTGCCACATCACAATTACCAAGCAGCCCTGCAAACACCCGGCTGATATAATGTTCATCAACATCAACCCGAAGCTTGTAGCCACTCATCACATCGATCTGTCCAAGACGTTGCCCTTTATTTTTGTTCTCACCAATTTCTGCATCAAGCGATGTTAATTGTCCATCAACAGGTGCACGCACAATTAAGTCACCAACTTTTTTACGCATCAATGCAAGTGTGCGTTTCATCTGCTGATAACTTTCACCCATTTGATCAACCTGCTGCTTCATACTTGTTGCATCAGTTTTCATGATTTGCTCCGTTAATTTTTTACGGCGTAACTGGTAATCGTATAAATTCTTACTGCTTTGAAATTCCTGCAAGCCAATTACTTTTTGTTCATGCAATTTCTTATTGAGAATATATACACGTTCAGCTTCTTTCAATGCGTTATCAACTTCAGCATCCTGGTTCTGGCGGTTAATGGAGTTTTGCTCAGCATTATTTTTACTGATCTGCATTTGTGTTAACACGTTAAACACCTGTGTTTCCTGGTTGGCAAGTTGTAATTCAAGATCTGTATTTGATAAACGAAGAATAGGCTGGCCTTTCGTCATCATGGCTCCATCCTCTACAAATTTCTCTTCTACCCTTCCACCTTCCATTGCATCAAGATAAATAGTGCTTTCAGGCAATACCACTCCATTTAATGTAATAAACTCATGAAAGGCTGCAGTTTTAATTTCGCCAATGGTAATGCGTTCAGTATCTACATTCAACTTCGATTTGCCCGAAGTGAAATATACACTGGCAGCAATCAACGCAACTATAGCTGTAATACCTGCAATCGTTAGAATGCGTTTCGTGTTCCATTTCTTCTTTTCAATAACTCTGTCCATGTAAAATAATTTCCTTTTTAAAATCTGTTCTCTTGACGTTGAAAGTTACCCCGATGTTACAGCAGGGTAACTTTTGAAACCAAAGAAATCAATTGAGAACACGCAGATTACCCATAACACCGTGCCAACGGGCTAATACATTGGTTATCATGACAGTACTCTCTCCTTTAAATTAAAAGTGTACGGTTTCGATACAACAGGTGTACGGTTTTGATACAGTTTCCTTTGGTTGGGATTTTTGTTGAGAATTAGTTGTCAATACTTTACGAATATGGTAAACTTGTGGTGGTGAACGTACTGCCATGAATACAAACAGTACGATCGAACATAAAAGAATGAATTTAAAAAATTCCCGCATACTGATCATTGATGATGATACGGATGTTCTCACAGCTGTGCGATTGCTGTTGAAAACTGAAGCAAAGGAAGTAGTGACTGAAAAGAATCCGGAAAACATCCGTCACCTGTTGGCCAAACAAAGCTTTGATCTGATACTTCTGGACATGAATTTCAACAGTACCATTCATACCGGCAACGAAGGAATTTATTGGCTAAAAAAAATTAAAGAGCAAACACAACAACCTGCTGTAATCATGATCACGGCATATGGCGATATCGATCTTGCTGTCCGATCATTAAAAGAAGGAGCTGCCGATTTTGTGATAAAGCCCTGGCACAACGAAAAACTTATCACCACTATTCGTGAAGCATTAAATAAAAAAGGTGCAGACAAAACTTCAGGCCATCTTGTTTCCTCGACCTCTGCCGGTAAAACGATGGTGGGTGAAAGTGCTGCGATGAAAGATATTTTTGTGAAGATCGAAAAAATTGCACCCACCGATGCGAACGTTTTAATACTTGGAGAGAATGGCACAGGTAAAGATCTTGTCGCATATGCAATACATCAGCAATCATTACGGGCAAACAAACCTTTTATAAAAGTTGATGCCGGTGCTTTAACGGAAACATTATTTGAAAGCGAATTATTCGGTCATAAGAAAGGTGCATTTACTGATGCGAGGGAAGAACGTATTGGCCGGTTTGAAGCTGCCAATGGCGGTACTTTGTTTTTAGATGAGATTGGCAATATAAGTTTGCAGCAACAGGCAAAATTATTATCGGCATTGCAAAACAGGCAGATTATTAAGCTGGGAAGTAATGAACCGATTCCTGTTGACATTCGTTTGATCTGTGCAACCAATCTTCCTTTAGCTGAACTGGCCAATGAAAATCGTTTTCGTAAAGATCTCGTGTATCGTATCAATACCGTTGAAATTACATTACCGCCACTGCGTAAACGCAAAGAAGATATTCCATTACTGGCACAGCATTATGTAACGGTGTATGCTGAAAAATACATCAAGCCAAATATCCAGTTGGATAAAAAAGCAATTGATAAATTGGTAGAGCATCCTTTTCCCGGCAATGTGCGTGAACTGCAATACAGTATTGAACGTGCAGTGATCATGACAGAAGGTGATACACTCTCCGCAAGTGATCTTATTTTTTCGCCAATCGAAACTGCACGTATGCAGGCTGAAGAAGAAGAACAGGATCTTAAACTGAGCAGCATGGAGAAGAATACGATTCTCCGTGTTATTGAAAAGCATAATGGTAATATTACAAAAGCAGCAAAAGAACTTGGTTTAACAAGAACAGCGTTGTACAGGAGATTGACGAAGTATGATATTTAAAAAGTCCTTCCGACTGTAAAGGGGAACTTGTAACAGGATAAAGAGTATTAAAGATTATGTTTAAAAGATATGAGTGGCGTTTATTGATAAGATTAATATTGCTGTTTGCAATACTATTTGCTGCTGCATGGCTGTTGGTGAAAGAATACTTCTTATATGCCGGATTTCTTTTACCCATACTTGGTTACCAGTTTTATGATCTTTATCAATTACTCAACAAAGCACAGAACGAAGTAAAAGAATTTGCTGAATCAATTCACTACAGAGATTTCTCGAGGCACTTTAATGTAAAACATGCTCCTGCTGAATTGCAACCATTGCGTGAAGGATTTAATGAGATCAACTCCACGTTTAAAGTGATCAGCCGGGAGAAAGAGACGCAATATGTTTACTTACAAAAAATACTTGAGCTGGTTGATACCGGTATCATTTCCTATAAAACCGATACAGGTGAAATTGTATGGATGAATGAATCGTTCAAACGGATGATGGGCATCCCTTATTTAAAAACGATTCACTCACTGGAGAAAAGAGACGAAGGATTGTATAAAGAAGCCATCAATATCAAGACCGGCGAAAGCAAACTTGCAACTGCGACCAACGATAAAACAAGTTTTAAAGTATTACTGTCGGCCACTGCTTTTCAAACGGATGACCAAACGTTTAAGCTCATCGCCTTCCAAAACGTAAACGAAGCATTAGATGAAAATGAAGCAGAAGCATGGCGCAAGCTTTTAAGTGTAATGACGCATGAGATCATGAATTCTGTTGCGCCTATTTCGTCGTTGGCAGAAACATTAAAGAACAGGCTACATCAGAGTGTGGAGCACTTGCAAAATAAAGAAGGCTCGGTTGATGATCTTGCGCTTGGTATTGAAACAATTCAACGCCGGAGCGAAGGTTTATTGAAGTTTGCTGAAACCTATAGGAACCTGAATAAGATCACAACGCTCAACAGCAAAAAAATACTGGTACGTGATCTCTTTGAAAACCTGAACCAGTTAATGCAGCCAACACTTGAGCAGAAACAGATCGAACTGGATATTATCCTGAAAGATCCTGCCGTAACATTAGTTGCAGATATTAATTTGCTGGAACAGGTATTGATCAACTTACTCGTAAATGCAATTGAAGCAGTAAAAGATAAACCTGATCCACAGATCATACTCACTGCCAGCACAACCACAGCTGGTAAAACAGTGATCAAAGTATCAGATAACGGCAGCGGTATGTCTGCTGAAATTTTAGATAAGATCTTTATCCCGTTCTTCAGCACAAGAAAAAACGGAAGCGGCATTGGCCTCAGTCTTTGCAAACAGATCATGCTGTTACACAAAGGCAATATCCGTGTACAAAGTAAAGAAGGCGAAGGAAGTTCGTTTATACTCGTCTTCTGATTGCTGGAGCTACTACTGTACTAATGTTGCACTACCAAACAAATGGTTATACTGCTGGCAATGGATCAACGCATATTTGTATTGTGCAAAATCAGGTGTTCCCGGAATTGCATATACCTGGTTGCCACTTGTTGAACGGAGTTTTCCCAAACTTATAAAGTTGATTGGTTGTATTTCTTTTGAAAGATATACATACAGATCCGGGCCATTCGAAATATTTACATTCACAAGCGCTAAGCTTAAAGTACCGTTTGATGCACGAAGTACTCTTGCCTGTCCGCTGACAGCACCCCAAGGACCATTTACAAAACTTCCCATATACAGTACAGTTTGATTCACCGAATCAACGGGATCTGTACCCGGTGTTGTAGACGCTTCTTTTTTACAACTTACAAAAAGTAAGGCAGTAATTCCAAGAACAAAAATGTATTTCATATTGATCGTTTTAAAAATGATATGCAACACCAATGCCGCCGTTGTTCGCTTTGTTGCGGAAACGATCAACATCTTCTGGAACTGTTTGTTTTACATTGGTTGTTTTGTATTCAACAAACATGAATTGATAAACGCCTTTCACACTCCAGCGCTTGTTTAAATGATAGTAGAGGAAGAATTCTGAATTAAGCGAACCAAGATCAAGATCACCGGTGAGTAAGAGATTAAAAGGAACAGGCTTTGCTTCAGGTTCAGTTGTTGTTGCTCCGTTGCTGATGAAAATAGCGCTGCCGGTTCTTCCTACTGTAAAACCGATGAGATCAATATTAAAACCTGCATATAATTTCCTGCTGATATGATAACCAAAATTTGCAGACAGGTTCAATGAGTTGGTGAGCGGACGTTGTACAGTGAGCGTATCCCAGTTCTCTGTTTTTTGTTCTGATACCACAACAATGAATGGCACACTTGATCCACGTGCCACATCAGCAGGTGCTGTCCAGAAATCTTTTTTCACACCAAAATATGCGGTGTTGCGTACGCCAAGTCCCAATTCAAATTTTCTTTTCTCTCCCACACGCCAATTATATACATAGGAAGCGGCGAGTGTTTGTTGCGATGCTCCGATGGTTGCAGTAAAATCTGCAAAGCGATTGGTGCGTGGCAATTCTTTTACTTCCTGTGCTGATACAGAAGTACTGATAAATGCAACTAAGATGACAGATGTCCATTTCATAATAACCGTATTAACGTAAAACAAAACTAAATGCAAGTAGAAACCCGATTTGTCCTGATACTGACATTGCTACAGAAATCAGCGTTAAAATTGTTTAACGGATTTGTTGTAAGCTGCACGACCTTTTGCACACTCCTCATCTTTTAGCTTTGTTCAAATTCTTAAAGATGAAAAAACTAGTTCTGTTTACACTACTTACGATCTTTTCGACTGCACAGATGAATGCACAGCAAAAACAGATATTCACAAAAAACAATATTGCTGTGAATGGCTATGATGTGGTTGCTTACTTTACCCAGAGTAAACCGGTAAAAGGGAATGATGAACATACTGTAACCTGGAAAGAGGCCAAATGGCTTTTTTCCACAAGTGAACATGCCTCGTTGTTTAAAGCCAATCCCGAAAAATATGCTCCACAATATGGCGGGCATTGTGCCTACGGCTGTTCACGTGGTTACAAAGTAAAATCAGATCCTGATGCATGGAGTATTGTGAACGGTAAACTCTATCTCAACTATAATAAGGAAGTAAGTGAACTGTGGAAGAAAGATACTGAGAACTATATTAAAAGAGCAGATGCAGCATGGGAATCAATAAAGGACAATGAACCGAAGTAGAAAACTTGCAGGGGTTTTGGTAAACTTCATTTGTTAACATTCAGTTCACCTACAAACCACAGCTTTGTAAAAATCAATTTTTGCACTTACCCTCCTCCTCTTCGTTTGGAAAAGATTTTCTATGGGGTGTGGCTATTGCGGCTGCACAAAATGAAGGTGCATGGAATGTCGATGGACGTGGTCCTTCTATCTGGGATGTATTTGCACGACGACAAGGAAAGATAAAAGGCAGCGCCAAGCCAACAGAGAATTGCGATTTTTATCATCGTTATAAAGATGATCTCCTGCTTGTAAAAGCACTTGGCTTTAATGTATTCCGCTTTTCATTTTCCTGGAGCCGCATTTTTCCTGAAGGGACAGGTAAAGTAAATAAAGAAGGTGTTGCTTTCTATCATCGTATGATCGATGAATGTTTGCAATTAGGTTTAACGCCATTCGCAACACTTTATCATTGGGATCTTCCACAAGCATTACAAAAAGAAGGCGGCTGGACAAGCGTGCACATGCAGAAATGGTTTACACGTTATGCAACATTCTGTGCAGAAGAATTCGGAGACAAAGTAAAGCACTGGATCGTCCTTAACGAACCAATGGGTTTTACTTCACTTGGATATATGCTTGGCAAACATGCACCAGGCAAAACAGGCTTGGAACATTTTTTTCCTGCGATTCATAATGCGGTACTTGCCCAGGCTGAAGGTGGAAGGATTTTGCGTAAACGTGTTCGGGATGCTGTCATCGGAACAAGCTTTTCGTGCAGCGAAGTTGTGCCGTTCACAACTAAAAGAGAAGATACAGAAGCAGCTAAACGTTTGGATATTTTACTCAACCGTTTATTCATTGAACCAACGCTTGGACGGAATTATCCAAACGAAGATTTTCCGTTGATCGATAAGCTGCATCTTAAAACAAAAGCGTGGCGATATACTGAACGGATGCAGTTCGATTTTGATTTTATTGGTTTGCAGAATTATTTCTCTGTAACAGTAAAACACAATTCACTTATTCCATACATACAGGCAAGTGAAGTGCCTGCCAAAACAAGAAAAGCACCACATACATCACTGGGCTGGGAAATGAATCCTGATTCATTTTATCGTTTATTGAAACGTTACTGGAACTATGGCAGCGTAAAATCAATTATTGTTACCGAGAACGGAGCATGTTTTAAAGACACACTGAAGAATGGTTCTGTTCATGATACAGAACGGATCGGATATTTCAAACAATACCTCACTGCCGTGTATAAAGCCAAACAGGAAGGCGTTAAGATACAAGGCTATTTAGCGTGGACACTCATGGATAACTTTGAATGGAATGAAGGTTTTAACGCAAGGTTCGGTTTAATACATGTTGATTTCAACACACAGCTCCGCACTATTAAAGACAGTGGCTATTGGTGGAGAGATTTTTTACTTGCCAAATAAGTGAATAGTCATCGATTATTTCTTCAGATACTTCTTGCTCATTTCATCGTAAAGCAGCAAATACTTATTTGATTTACCATCTCTATCGAAGAACTGTTCCCATGTACTGAGCGGCTCCCAAATACAGGTGCCCTTTCCTTTTCCATTTGGCAGACTGAATGCAATTTTATTTACTTCTTCTTTCAACGCTGAATATTCTACCACAATCACATCTTTGTTATAACGGCGAACAAGATCATTCAGATTATTTTCAAGATCAGCTAATGTGCCATGCCATTTAGGGTAATACGACTGACCGATGACATCAAAATGTACACCACGTGCAAGCATGTTATCAATAAAGAAAACAGATTCATTGTTTTGTCCGCCAAGTGCAACATGCAACATCATTTGTGTTGTTGGTTCAACCGCTTTTACAGCAGCTGTACCTGCACAAAGTAATTGTGCCAGCTGATCAATATTTGCCACATTTCCATCGGGCCATACAATACCATGATTGATCTCATTGCCCACCTGCACCATATCAGGTGTTGTGCCCTGTGCTTTTAGTTCCTCCATCACCATCTTGGTATAATCGTACAAGGCTTGCTTCAACTCTTCAAACGAAAGACCTTTCCATGCAGCAGGTTTATATTGCTTACCGGGATCGGCCCAGTAATCGCTGTAATGAAAATCGAGTAACAGTTTTAAACCGGCCGCTTTTACTCGCTTCGCCATTTGCTTGGTATAATTAAGATCGCAAAAACCTTTCTTTGGTGAATAGCCGCTGTCTTGTGCAGGATCATGAAAGATGCGTAAACGCACATAGTTGATACCATGGTCTTTGATGATCTCAATTGCATCTTTTGTTACGCCTTTATCAGAGAATTTGACTCCTCTTGCTTCCAGCTCAGGTAAAAAAGAAATATCAGCACCCATCATTTGATCAACCGCTCTTGGTTTCGCCGCTTCGCCTTTCAGTTTAAACTTTTCATCAATGGTTACAACACTTGCTTTTGCAGGATCAACAGTGATCACATCGGTTGAACCGGTAAATAAATTATTTGCACTTGCTTCTACTTTTAAAATGCCTGCCTTGGTTCCAGCTTGAATAATCACCTGGCATTTACCATTAAACAAACTGCGTTGCCATGCGCCATCAGCACATTTATCTGCTTCGTGACTGCTGGGATCACCATTGCCGACACCAATGATTTTTGCATCACCTTCAATTTTGAATTTGATAAGATTATCAGCAACCGGCACTTCACGACCTTCACGATCAACAACTGAGACATTCATCACCGTTATATCTTTACCATCAGCCAGCATCGTTGTTTTATAAGGCGTCAACACCACTTCAACCGGCACACCCGTTGTTTCCACTTTTGATGTAAGCTTTCTTCCTTTTTTATACGCAACTGCTTCCAGTTTACCCGGTTCAAATTCTACTTTCCATTGTAAGTGACCATTGCGTGGCATGTCTTTCTTGCCTAAACTTTTTCCATTCAGGAACAATTCAACATCATCAGCATTGCTATTCACCCACACATCAATTTGTTTTTTCGGTTGTCCCCACTCGTTACGATGATTCCAGTGCGGAGAAATATGCAATACATCTTTATCTGTCCACCAGCTTTGATAGTAGTAGTAAATATTTTTTGGAAAGCCACACACATCCATGATACCAAAATGCGAATTGATATTCGGCCATTTGAATGGAGTTGGTTCACCACGATAATCAAAACCTGTCCAGATAAAACCACCGAGCCAGTAATCATTCGTAGCAGCTAACTTCCACCATTCTTCTGCACGACTTGCCCACCACGGTGCAGTAATATCCTGATCGGGTAAGTATCCACGGATAGAATCTTTTACTAACTCACCACGTGTGGTTACAGTGCTTCCCATCTCTGTACCGATAATTGGTTGATTGGGATGATCTTTATGATAATCTGCAACTGCAAATTGACGGTAGTTGAAACTGCGAACAGGAATTACTTCGTTCACGCCTTTATATACATTCGCCAGATCAGCAGCATACGTGCTGGTGCGTGTAGGATCGAGTTGTTTTAATTTACTGATGAACGTTTCTGCAATCCGCTTTCCATGTGATGTTGTATGGATCCAGCCCTCTTCGTTACCAATGCTCCACATAAATACAGAAGTGCGGCTGCGGTCCCGTTTCACCAAACGTTCAAACTGATCCATGTATTCTGCACCACTGTTAAGCAAGCGTTGTTCATCCATTACCAGCATACCCAAACTATCACATGCATCCAGCAACTCGGGTGTTGGCGCATTATGACTCGTACGATATGCATTTGATCCAAATTCTTTCAACAAACCAATGCGATAATATTGCAGGTAATCGGGCAATGCACTTCCGACACCTGCATGATCCTGGTGGTTGTTTGTACCAAATATCTTTACATGCTTTCCGTTTAAGAAAACACCGTTGGGTTTAATTTCAATGGTTCGGAAACCAAAACGAAGTTTCTTGCTATCCACCACCACTCCATTTTGTTTTAACTCCACTACTACACGATAGAGATAAGGATTCTCTAATGACCATAATGTTGGATTAACCACATTAATGATCTGTTTCATTGTCTTCTCTTCATTTGTATTGATTGCAAGTGCTGTTTCTTTTGCAGCACCGATCTTTACACCAGCTCTGTCAGTTAAATAAGTATTGATGGAATAATTCCCGGCAGCGGCATATTCATTAGCCACTGTTGTTTCTACGTTGAGTGTTGCGTTGTTACCATTGATGTTTGCATATGCAAATACGCCGTCAGTTGCTATATGCGTGTTGGGATAACTGTTGAGCCATACATGGCGATAGATACCGGCACCTTCGTAAAACCAACCTTCGTATTGTGTTGCATCAACACGAACAACAATCACATTGTTACGATCGTAATTCAGAAAATCAGTTACATCATAATTCACACCTACATAACCACTCTTGTTATTGCCGAGATAAAATCCATTGATCCATACATTGGCATCACGAAAAATCCCATCAAATTGCAATTGAAAACGACGGCCAGAATCTGCTTTCGCAACATTGAATTGTTTACGATACCAACCGATGCTTGTTGCAGGAAATAATCCACCCACCGGTTTGTAACCATGACTCTCCACATCAAAATTATCTACATAAGCAAAAGGTAATTCAACAGCCCAATCATGTGGCAGGTTAAGTGTGCGCCAGCTACTGTCGTTAAACCGTGCATCGATGGCTGTGCCTGCAGCACCACCTGATTTCGAAAAGATGGTTTTAATGCTGTAGTTGAAATCTTTTTCAGGATTTGCTGCATGACCAAATGCAAATTTCCAGTTGTTATCGATGTTGATCTGTTTGCGTTGTGCAAAAGAGCAAATACATAAAAGCATTGTTGCTGCAAAAAATGCAAGTTGTTTCTGTTTCATTCTATATTCTTTCCTGCTTATCCGAAATTGATCTTCGGTAAATAAGCTGTTTTCATAATACTACTTTTCTAACCCTTGTAAAAGTATTGCTGTTAACCGGATATAGCTAAAAATTTCCTCCGTAGAAACGGAGGAAATTATTTAAAAACTACTGATATGAATAAATGATATCAGTCTCCTGATGCTGGTAACGGCACATATTATCTTTTTTAAGGAACCCTAATTTTTAAATGCATCCATGGCAACAGTTGGTTTACCATTGTTATCAAAAGCACCAAGTGTATATCCTTTCCATCCGCCATACGCTTGCGGCTCCCAGTACAACACACCCAGGCCTTTCTTATTGGTTACTGATTTTACTTTAGCAATCAGATCGGTGATGAATAGTTTACATTCGGTAGCACTATCCCACGGCATGCCAACTTCCACCACCATCACTTCTTTATTGTAAAGTGCAACCATATCATTCATATTATTCAGACATTGTTGATTGGCACTTGCCCAACCCGCTGCAACGTAAGAAGGATATAACGACATACCGATCACATCAAACTTTGCACCGTTACTGATGAGTCCGCCAATGTTCCAGCGGAACAAAGAGTTATCCCAACCATTTGATACATGCACGATCACTTTTGCAGAAGCAAAAACTGCTTTCACGGCATCGTAACCTGCAGTTACCAATTGTGCATAATTGCTCATACTCGTTGATGCTCTTCCTTCGGGCCACAACATGCCATTATTTGTTTCGTTACCAACCTGCACCCACTCCGGTGTTACACCTGCCGTTTTTAATTGTGTCAACACATCAGTTGTATGTTGCGCCAATGCATTTTTCATATCTGTAAAACTCATAGCAGACCATGCAGCTGGCTTTGTCTGTTTACCGGGATCGGCCCAATTATCACTGTAATGAAAATCGATCATTACACGCATGCCAAGATTTTTTGCACGCACTGCTTTTGCTACAACATCCGCTGCATTGTTCCATGCCGGACTTGGATTTACCCACACACGCAAACGAATGGTATTCACGCCAAGTGATTTCATCAATGCAATACCTTCTGTTTCCACACCTGCTGCATTGTAAAACTTTTTACCTGCTGCTTCCATTTCAGTGATCCAACCAACATCAGCCCCTTTAGCAAAATCTGTTTGCATTACAGGTGTTTCAGGTGTTGGGGCAATGGGTTTCTTTTTCTGACAACCACCTGAGGCAACAATGGCAAAGATGTACAATGCAGTTATAAAACATAATTTACCCATAGAAGTTGTTGATTTTATAAGAATCATTTTTGTTGCGGTTACGTGGCACAATTTGTTAACAGTTTCTGCATATAAATCCTTTCCTGAATTAGTTTACATAGCTTGCTACAACATTCACCCAAAGCTTATATCCCTCTTCTGTTAAATGAACGCCATCATTTGTCAAGTCTTTTTTTATCAGATCGTTTTCATCTGCAAAAAACGAATGAAGGTCAATCAAAGAATATGTTTCAGAACCAGCATTACTCTTCAGTTTATCATTTACCGCTTTAATTTTTAAAATTAATCTCTGATGGGATGTAGGCAGAATCGTTTGTATAAACAGTTTAGTCCGCGGCGATTGTTTATGAATTGCCGCAGCAATTTTAATATTGTTATTGGCTATGTACTCATCGCTCAAAGATTCATTGAATATATCATTAATGCCGATCAGTATAAAAACTGCTGTTGGCTTGTAAAAATACAGTTCGCCTAATCTCATTAAGACACCATCTGTAACATCTCCGGCAATGCCACGATTTTTTACTTTAGGATTAGTGAAACGCTTGCCCCATTCACCTCCAAGTTCAGTGAGACTATTGCCAATAAAAACAATATCCCCCAACTCAAGGGGATGCTTTTTAAATTCTTTAATCATTTCCGGGTAATGTCCCCTGGTCCAATCAGAATGATAAGAAATAACTAAATCCGGAGATGGATACAAACTATCAATTACCTGAGATCCCATCACTGCAGACTTGTTTTGCGCTAACTGTTTTGATGAATTACTGCAACCGTTATGAATAAATGTGCTTATTAAAAAAACGAAGATTATGACCTTTTGCATTTTAAAAATGATTGATTAATAATTAAACGTAAATGCTTTATCAGTGGCGGCGCATGACCGTTACAAGCAAAGCAGTCGAAGAGACAGCCTCGCATGAACCTCGTTGTCTATTGGCTCAGCATCCTGCACTCAACCGCTTGTTGCTTTATTGCCAGAATACTTAATCATATTCATAAAAAAGTGATCTCAAGTTTTAAAAAACGGGAGTTGCTTTAGAAGACAACTCCCATGTTTGCAAAAGCAATATTTTGATTTTTAGTACCCGATCGTTTGTGCCATTCCCAGATCACGCATATATTGAGGAACCGGAAAAAGACCACCAGCTGTACCCGCAGGTTTGCCAACAGCGTTCAGTCGTTGGTTCCATTTACCCATTCTCACCAAATCAATTCTTCTTTGACCTTCAAAATAAAATTCCCATGCCCGCTCCTTTAAAATTGCATCCCTGAATGCATCTTTTGAAGATATATCAGCACCACTGATATCGGCAATACCAGCGCGACGACGTACATCATTTACAAAACTTTGCGCTTCGCCATTTGGTCCTGCCTGTTCATTGATTGCTTCCGCCAACATTAATTTCACGTCTGCATATCGGCATACGGGTATATCGTTTCCTGAAAAGGCCGCAGGATCATCATCAGGATATTTTGCAATAACAGGTCCACGCATACCACCCGCACGTGTAATCGAATAACCTGCCGGAAAACCACTGCTGTTTACGGCATCATAACGATCAAGCAACAATGTTCTTCTTTTATCTAATGGATCAAATGAATCATAAAATGACCATGTCGCCGTGAACGCACCGGGCCACGCCCATCCACCGGTTTTTCTTCCTCCAACTGATGTTATATTTCCCGGAAAATCGTTAGGAAAACAATAGTATGACCAGGCATTCATATTGCCAAGTTTTTCACTCCCATCGGCAGTCGGGTCACATGTAATAGCCCAGATCGTTTCTGAATTTTTTTCCGTAGCAGTTTTAAACAAACTTGCATAATCATTTACCAAATTATATCCCAGCGGTAAAATTTCACGTGCAGCTTGTTCGGCTTTCTGCCATTCCTTTTCGTTAAGATATAGCCTTGTCAAAAATGTCAATGCACAGCCTTTGTTAAATCGTCCATACTCTTCAGGATTAACCGGAAGATTATCTGCAGCAAATCGTAGGTCACCTGCAATAATGCCAACGTAATTTACTCTGGCGGGTCTGGTTAAATCTTTCTCTGCATCCGTTCCAATTTTTGAAGCATCAGTTATAACAGGAACCGGCCCGTACATTGTCAATAAATAATACATGATAATTCCTCTTGCTGCTTTTACTTCAGCAGATAACTGCTTTTTCACCGCTTCATTGATGGCGGATTTTTCAATATCATCAATTATTTTAGTGTACTTGGTAATGAAGCGGATTTTCTCTAAATGATTTCTATCGCTGCCCAGGGTTTTCATGAAATTGAAATCAGGTTTGCTGAACCCGTCAAAAAAACCACCCCATTCAGGGAAATGAGCAATAAGGTCGGTTGGATAATCATTTAAAAAAATATTGGAATATTCAACTCCAAAAAAAAGATTTCCTGAAACTCCACCAACATCACCATAGTAACCCCATTTTGAACCAAACAATTTATAAACTCCTGTTGTAAGCAATTTAAAATCGGCTTCCGTTTTTGGGAAATTGGTCGGGTTTAAAGAACCGAAAATTTTAGCATCCAATCCTTTTTTGCAACTGCTCAACAGTATGCAAAAAAAAGTACCGAGTAAGACTATCTTTTTCATTTTATCAGGTTTAAAGAATTAGAAATTGGCTTTTATACCAAGTGAATAAGTTGTTGCCATTGGATAAGGAGCCGGGCCACCTTTCACACCAAAAGCCTGTACTTCAGGATCTGCAATACGATAGTTGGTAATTATAAATGGATTTTGCACATCGGCATACAATCGCAGGTTATTAAAATACCGATTAACAACAGACTGGTTGAACGTATAACCGAGCGTTATATTCCGGCAGCGAATAAAATCAGTTTTTTCCAATCTTGTATCAACACTTGCAGCCAGTCCTAATGCAAATTCATCATATGCCACACCCGGTAAAGTACCAGATGGGTTAGTGGTTGACCAAACATTTTTTATCTCCTGAATACCGCTTTGATTACCTGAAATAAAACCAGCAGGTGTTGCCCATGATACCAGGTTATTGTATCCCCATGCACCGACTTGACCGTAGAATAAAAAAGCTAAATCAAATTGTTTGTATTTAATATTGTTTCCAAAGCCAATGGTAAATTTGGGATCAGCATTGTATCTTACAATATCAGCCTTATCAAGTTTTTTATCACCGTTGACATCCACAAACTTTGGAGCACCCGGCTTTTGTGCATTTGCCGGCTGCCACGCAGGAGCAACTTCTCCAATTTGTAAAATGCCGCTTGTTTGAAAAACATAAATTGAATTCACCGGATCTTTTAGCTGGCCACCTTGTGGTATCACCTCAAATGGAAATCTTTCTTCATGTTTATACAATACATGAGAAACATTGATACTACTTGTCCACTTAAAATCTTTCGTATCAATGTTACCTGTGCTGAGAGATACTTCCCAACCTGTTCTTACTCTGTGGGCACCGTTTACCGGCTGTGTTCCCAAAAAACTAAGCGGCGCTGTACTTGCATTGGTAATCAGCCTTGTAATATCATCCCTGAACCAGTCGAAAGAACCGTTGATCCTGTCTTTAAGCAATCCAAAATCAAGACCGATATTTTTATTGATTGTTTTTGGCCACTGCAGTTCAGGATGGTCCAGCGATGCTAATGCATATGGTATAATCTGTCTGCTCCCACTGTTAAAAGAAACCAATGAATTGTCAGGAATATAATTTGCGTATGCATAACCTGAAGCGTCACCTGTAACGCCAATGCTTGCACGGAGTTTCAACAGGCTCACGTAAGAATTATTTTTCAGGAACGACTCATTCGATACTTTCCAGGCAACAGAGGCAGATGGGAACGGTGCATATTTATTTTGTGGAAAAAAGTTATTGAAGCCATCGTAGCGGTAGATCAGCTGCAACACATACTTATCGAGTAAATCAAAAGTTGCACGGGCAAAGTATGAACGTGTTTTGGTAAGAAACTTATACGAGCTTACCGTTACAGCACCTGATCCTGCAAAAAGATTGGAGGTACCAATTGCATCGAGCATATCAGCACTGGCAGATCCAAATCCGTAACCACTGTTTCCATACTGTCCAACACCCGTAACAGCATCAAAATTCAATTTATTATCCAGCAACTTTTTTTTGTAAGTAAGTGTTGCTTCCACAGTCGTAATGTCACGTTTTGCTTCATTAAGCGATGCTCTTGCCCTGTTCAATTGAAAATAAAAAGTAGTGGACGGGACAAAAAAATCTCTTGCAGAACTTTCACTGTTATTACCAAATAGCAACCTGCCAGTCAGTTCATTACCAATAATTTTAACTTCGAGCGAGGCCGTGGCATTCAACGATGTATAATCTGTTTTATCGCTGATGTCTAATAACGATACCGGATTACCGGTTGTTTGAAAAACACTGTATTTACCATTTGCATCATACAAAGGAATACTCCTGGGGTATGCAACTGCGGCCTGTAATGCGCCAAAGCCCTGTGTGCCGGAACCACCATTTTGCCAGCCGGCTGTAGAATTTTTAAAACTGGCTTTTGATCCGCTAATATTTGTATTGAGCGACAGGAATTTATTCAGATGAAAAGTCAGGTTCACTCTTCCTGTATATCTTTTAAGGCCAGATTGGCGCATAGTGCCTTCCTGATTAAAATAATTTGCAGAGAAAAAATATACAGCCTTTTCAGTTCCACCACTAACACTCAGGTTGTGATTATCAATTGAACCATTTCTTAATACAAGACCAAGCCAGTCTGTGCCAGATCCTGCATTTTGAATTTCAGCTGTACTGTACTTTGGCATAAACCCTGAAGCTGCATTTGAACCAAACGGCATTTGATTTTTATCAATCAAATATTTGTCTTTCGTCAACTGATTATAATAATTCATGTAATCAGCCGCATCCAACGGTTTCAGGTATTTGTTATTTTTTACAAATGATCTGCTTCCATCATAGCTTACGGACAACCTTCCTGATTTGCCTTTTTTTGTTGTGATTAAAACGACACCATTGGAAGCATTGACACCATAAATAGCAGCACTTGCGTCTTTCAAAAACTCGATTGATTCTATATCATCAGGATTAAGTCCTGCAAAACCGCCACGTCTTACACCATTCAATTCATTGGCAATTCCGCTGTTTCCAGGTTCAAGTTCTGCAAACGGTGTTACCACACCATCAATTATCACCAATGGTGCGCCTCTTCCCCTAATTGAAATATTAATATTTCCCCCCGGCTCTGCGCTTCTCTGAACAGCCTGTACGCCAGCAGCACGTCCAAAAACAAGTTGGGCTACAGAACTGTTAGCAGCTTGCGGAACAGATTTAGCATCAATTTTTGAAATGGAGGTCGTAAGATTTTTTCTTGCAGTAGTTCCATATCCAACCACCACCACCTCATTCATCATTGATGTGGCCTGGTTCATGCTGGCATTTACAATTAATGATGGGCCTACTCGTATTTCTTCTGCCTGGAATCCCGAGGAAGTGAATATTAAGATGTCAGCAACAGAAGCGACGATCCTATACTCTCCTTTTTCATTGGTGGTTACACCCGACCTGGATTTACCTTTTACAACCACGGTTGCTTTTGGGATCGGATTATTTGCTGTATCCGTCACTGTTCCTGCTACTGTATTCTGCGCCGAGGCAGAAGCGGAACAAAGCAACAAAGAAAGGATGCACAAAAGTTTTAGCGAAATGCGTAATGACCATTTTTTTATGGATTTTTTTAGCATACAGAACTTTTAATTGTTAATAATGGTGATGAAGAATACATCATATCTGGTGCTTCATCGATAGATTACAGTAGCAAATTTTTCTTGCTTTGCTGTTAGCGATCCCAGTCCCGAAGGCCTTATAACGCAAAAGCATCCAGTGCCGGAAATAAAAGCATCCGCTTTTGGAGTAGCGTCAATGACCATCAATGAAGATTGTGTTCATTGCGGGATGTACCGAAGGCGGGAGAAGAACAAGGCCTTATTGGCTCAATCGTTTTTTTTAAATTTCATCATATAGCAGTTTTGGTTAAAAAAATCTATGGCTTGCTTGCAATACCAAAACTAACCTCCACGCTGCCGAAACATTTATCTCAGCATTCACAAGTTTGTTTCTATCCATCATTCCTTTGTGACGTGTACTTTTGAAACAATCTTTTGCTATATCTTGACCAGAAACGATTACTTTTCAACTGCATTCTTCTTACGCCATGTGTTTATCTTCCTTTTTTTTGCGCATCAGTTGTTTGATTTCTACCTGTTTTCTACCTATTTGTATCGTTGCACAAAAACCTGCTATCAACTTTCGCCATATTAAAAGTGAAAACGGACTATCAAACAGTACGATTGAAACAATTCTGCAGGACAACCGTGGCTTTCTTTGGTTTGGAACAAGAGATGGGTTGAACCGATATGACGGGTCGCAGATAGTTATTTTCCGTAACAACAGCACAGATAGCAGCAGCATCAGTGATAATTATATTACCAGCCTTTACGAAGACAAGCAACATACCTTATGGGTGGGCACAATCAATGGCCTCAACAAATTTGATCCGAAGCTGAACCGTTTTATGCGATTAAAGCAAAAGCGAAACGATGCAAAGAGCATCAGCCACAATCACATTTCGGTAATTTATGGAGATACCAAGGGCGGCATCTGGATTGGCACAACAGGCGGCGGAGTAAACAAGCATCAACCGGAAACAAAAACCTTCAAGCGGATTGCCTGCCAGAAAACTGCAAACGGTCCGGTAACGGAATTAAACATTTATACTTTTTTTGAAGATAGCCGGAGCAATCTGTGGGCCGGTACGGAAAGTGGTCTTTATATATATAATAAAAGGAGTGACGCATTTTTAGCGATCAACCCGCAACCGGTTCAAACAGGTAAACAAGGCATACGTTCTATTGCTGAAGATTTGCAGGGAAGGTTACTGTTAGGCACGGAGTACAATGGATTAATCATTATGCACCCAACGCAGGGCATTATTAAGCATTATCTTCATAAGGCTGCCGATCCAACATCCATCAGAAGCAATATGCTGCGATCTGTTTCTGTAAGTAAAAATGGAGAAACGTGGATTGGTTGTGTAAATGGCGGGCTTGATAAGTTTGATGCCGCAACAGGAACTTTTTATAACTATCAATATGAACCCGATAACCCTAATAGCTTAAGCCAGCGAACTGTTTCTGCATTTTATCAGGACAAACAAGGCAATTTATGGATTGGCACTCACCGGGGTGGTATTAATTTATATACACCGGGTTCGGAAAAATTTAATCTATACCGGCAAAAGCCTTACAAAAACAGTTTAAGTTATAACGATGTAAAAGCGTTTTGCGAAGACAGGCTTGGAAGCATCTGGATAGGCACCGATGGAGGTGGTTTGAATTTATTCAATCGTAAGCAAAACAGTTTTACCCATTTCAAACATGATCCATTTAATCCATCCACGCTTGGTTCAAACGAAGTGCTGGACATAACGGAAGATAGAGATGGCAATTTATGGATCGCTACATGGGGTGGCGGATTGGGATTGTATAACAGAACTGCAAATAATTTCACCCGGTTTAATAGTGCTGATAAAAGATCAGGCATTCTTACTTCCGACTTTATCCAATGCATTTTTGAAGATAAAAACGGCAACCTGTACATTGGTACCTATTTTGGCGGGCTGCATCTGTTCGATAAAGTAAGCCGAAAGTTCTCCCCTGTTCAAAAAAGTAAAACCGGTGCCACATCTATAATTGGCAACAATATCATTTCAATCATACAAGATGGAGAAGGCAATATATGGATTGGTACAGATGATGGTGGATTGAATAAACTGAATGCAGCAACCGGAGAGTTTGAACATTATTTTCACCAGGATGATAAGAAACCTGATCTACGTGTATTGTTTACCGATAGTAAAGGCAATTTGTGGGCAGGACAAGCAGGCTTGTATTTGTATGACAAGAATGAAAACCGTTTTTCTGTTTTTACTGAAGCAGGCGGATTAGCTTCCTTATTCATCAAAGGAATTCTGGAAGATAACAATGGGCATCTATGGATCTCTACTTCCAATGGATTGAAACAACTCGATCCGAAAACAAAAACAGTACGAACGTACAATACAGGTGACGGCTTGCAGGATATGGAATTTGAAGCCAATGCCTATATGAAAACAAGAGATGGGCAAATATATTTTGGTGGTGTAAACGGTTTCAATAGCTTTTATCCAGCTGATATTTCTGTAAATACATTTGTGCCGCCTGTGTTTGTTACCGATTTGCAAGTACACAACAAACCCGTGATCGGTGGTAATAACGAATTGCTTGATCAGGATATCAGCTTTACCAATAAACTGAAACTCAGTTACAAGCAAGCTACTTTCTCTTTAGGCTTTGCTGCATTAAATTATGTGGCTTCCGAAAACAATCGCTTTCTGTATAAACTTGAGAATTGGGATAACGATTGGATAACTGCAGGTATTGAACAGCGGGCATCGTATACAAATGTAAGTCCGGGTACTTATACATTTACGGTGAAAGCATCCAACAACGATGGCGTGTGGAATGAAAAAGGCTACAGTATCCAGGTAATCATTACCCCACCCTTTTGGGCAACCTGGTGGTTCAGGTTATTAGTAATAGCGGCTTTGTTTGCTGCAGGTTTTTACATCTATCGTATTCGCAGAAAAATTCAGTTACAACGTTACGAAGAAGAAAAGAAGGAAGAAATTCACCAGATGCAATTACAGTTCTTCACCAATATCTCCCATGAATTCCGGACACCGTTATCGCTGATTACCGGGCCCGTTGAAAAATTATTAAAGGAAGATGCAAGCTCAACGAACAACCACTTGTACCGGGTGATCCAACGCAACGCCAATCGCCTGCTCCAACTGATCAACGAACTGATGGATTTCAGAAAAGCAGAATCAGGTGTATTGAAATTACAGGTAATGCCCGGAAATATTCCGCTGTTCATTGATGAAATTGCAGAAGAATTCAGCGAACTCGCCCTGCAGAAAAATATATCCTTTACAGTTTCCGGAACAACAGATTTCAATGAAGTGTGGTTCGACCGGCAAGTATTGGAAAAGATCATCATCAACCTGCTGAGTAATTCGTTCAAGTACACGCAGGACTATGGAAAGATCGAATTGCAGGTGCTGGATTCATTAGAGAAGTTTCAACCGAAGTTTGAAAATGAGTTGTTGATCAAACACAACTATTCAACTGAACCATTTATCTACTTCCGTATAGCAGATAACGGCACCGGTATTTCAAAAGAATCAATACCGCATTTGTTTGAACGTTATTATCGTGTATCAGACACACATCTTGGTTCTGGTATTGGATTAGCCTTTATTAAAACACTTACCCAACTGCACAAGGGAAATATTTCTGTTTACAGTGAATATAACAAGGGTACTGAAATCATCATTGCTATTCCTGTAAGTAAAACGTCTTATGGCAAGAAAGAACAGTGGATGAAGAATACTGAATCGCCTGTGCGACTGGAGAGTTTAGCTACACAACCAACACTGCCATCTGCTGTTGAAACAACTGCTGCAGCAATAACAGATCAAGAGATCAACAATACAAAAGAATATCTCGTACTTGTTGCAGATGATCATGCAGAGTTACGCTCGTTCCTGAAAGAATCGTTGGAGCAGCAATACAAGATCATTGAAGCAGCTGATGGAAAAGAAGCAATGGAGAAAACACTGGAGTATTTTCCCGATCTTATCATCAGCGATATTATGATGCCGGTGATGGATGGTATTGAATATTGTCGCCTGATAAAAACAACTGTTGAAACGGCGCATATCCCGTTCATTCTACTAACCGCAAAAGATGGATTGGAATCACGCATTGAAGGAACGGAGACCGGTGCTGATTATTATTTTTCAAAACCGCTCAGTATTGATCTGCTGCAATTAACCATGCGGAACATTTTTGCACAAAAAGAGAAACTAAAGGAACATTACCGCAAAGATCAATATGCTGAAGTGAAGGAACTGGCACATTCCACGAAGGACAAACAATTTCTGGAGGAGCTTCTTTCGATTATTGAAAAGAATCTCCCGAATCCTGAAATGGATATTGATTTTGTATGCACCGAAATTGGTATGAGCCGGACGAAACTGTATAATAAAATCAAAAGTATAACGGGCCAGCCTATTGGCGATTTCATCCGAACGATTCGTTTGCGGCAAGCAGCTCTATTGATGACGCAGGGCGAGCATTCAATTACAGATATCATGTACAGCGTGGGCATTCAAACGCAATCTTATTTCTCAAAAGCCTTTAAGCAGGAATTTGGTAAATCACCAACTCAATATTTGAAAGAAATAGAGGCTAACGGTAAATCTTAGAAATCTAACATTCAAAAGTATATACTGGCTGCTGCAAAGAAAGCAGTCAGAAATTGAAGTTTTAACCGCTTCAAGTCGCTTCTTTTCTAAAAATGATGAATAAGAACAAAACTATGAATGCAGAGATAAGTGGTTCGAGAGCCGTCGCTTTACATTTAAGCTCACAAACGGTTACTTAACTTATAAAATTTCTTACATCATGTTCAGGTATCTAACATCCGAAGTCGTTTTGCAATTGAAGTATGCACGCAGACAGCTGTCATTAAATCATTTCAATTTATGGCTATTACTGGCCTTCTTAACTTACGGTTGCCAAAAAACCAGCAGCGGACCTACAAGAGAAGGATTAGATACACTATATCCCTCAGCAACTACAGTGATACAACATCACAATAATGAATGGTCGAGGAATAACTATATTGTTAGAATTAATTCCTTCAAGAATAACCCATTGAAGTTTGGTGAAATAGTGTTTATAGGCAATAGCTTAACAGAACAAGGCGGAGACTGGAGTGTGAAATTCGGCCTGAACGGCATACGTAACCGAGGCATAGCCGGAGATTTAACAGATGGCGTATTGATGCGGCTCCAGGAAATTATTTATTACAAACCAAAGGCGGTGTTTCTTCTCATTGGCGTTAATGATATTTATAATTTACAAGGTGGAGGCGGAATAACATCTGCAGATTACATAGCAAATAATATTTTGAAGATTACGAAAAAAATAAAAGCCGGATCACCTTCAACACGAATTTATGTGCAAACAATTCTACCCGCTACTGCCGAAATACAAATGAATACCCAGCTCATCAATACCATGATCAAACGCAACGGAGAAGCTGGCATTTATACTACTATTGATCTTCATGCAGCATTTACAAACAGCCAGGGGCTTATGCGGCAGGATCTAACAACCGATGGCCTCCACCTCAACGATCGTGGTTACAAAGTGTGGGTAGACGTGCTTGATCCATTTGTGAGACAGTAAAAAAAGTTCCGGGAGATATTGTTTGAGGAACGATCGTTAATGGATACGATCGTTCCTCAAAGAATTGCGTGAACAGCATTCTTTCTCATTGAATCAGAGAGAACGGGCAATACCTAATTCCAACCCTCTCAATTCAGCCAAACCACGTAAGCGGCCAATGGCACTGTAACCGGGATTAGTTTTTTTGCTGAGATCATCGAGCATTTGATGACCATGATCAGGTCGAACTACAATTCGCCTGTTCTCTGTTTTCATCAGCAGCACTACTTCTTTCATCACAGCATACATATCTACGTTGCCTTCGAGGTGATTAGCTTCATAAAAATCACCGTCTGCATTTCGTTGTGTACTGCGTAAGTGTAAGAAATGAATACGGCTACCCAAACGTTTCACCATACCGGGCAGATCATTATCTGCACGCACACCAAAACTTCCTGTGCAGAAACACAATCCATTTGCAGGTGATGGAACAGCAGCGATGAGATCATTGATATCTGCTTCAGTACTTACTACCCGTGGTAAACCAAAAATTGCATGCGGCGGATCATCAGGATGAATCACCAATTGCACACCTGCTTCCTCAGCGACAGGGGTGACCTGTTGCAGAAAATAAATTAAATGCTGTTTGAGTTTTGCTGCATCTATTGTATCATAAGCAGATAATGCTTTTGCAAAATCAGCAACGGTAAAACTTTCTTCACTGCCGGGCAATCCTGCAATGATAGTGCGGATGAGTGATTGCTTTTCATCTTCCGTCATTGTTTGCAATCTTGCTTTTGCTTTTTCCAATTCAGTTGCAGTGTATTCATCTGCTGCGCCTTTGCGTTCGAGAATAAATACATCAAACGCAATGTATGCAGCACGTTCAAAACGTAAAGCTTTGCTGCCATCAGGCATGGTGTAATAAAGATCTGTTCTTGTCCAGTCAAGAACAGGCATGAAATTATACGTGACTACTTTGATTCCACATGCACCAAGATTACGAAGTGACTCTTTATAGTTATCAATGTATTGTTCAAAGCCTGCTGATTGACGACGGATAGCTTCATGCACCGGTACACTTTCCACTACATCCCATGTTAAACCGGCAGCTTCTACTTCCGCAATACGTTTGTTGATTTCTTCCACTGTCCACACTTCACCATTGGGAATATGATGTAGTGCAGTAACAACGCCACTGCAACCCGACTGTGCAATATCTGACAGTGATACGGGATCGTTCGGGCCATACCAACGCATTGTTTCAATTAAGCCTGCTGATTTCTGATTCATAATAAATGTTCGTTCGTTTAATCGTTGAGAGCCTTCAACTTTACTGGAAAAGCCGATATGCCAGCGAAATTAATGCGTTCAGGCATTGCAATATTTATTTTGTGACAGCATTTGAAAAATAAGATAGCCTTTGATTGACCTTTCCTGGTGCGAGCAATTCTTTCTTAATTTGTTAAACCATCCGGACGACTCTCAGCAGATGAACCCCATTTTGTTGGATCGTCTGTTAACCACAACTCCAGTTTGCCGCCCTGCATTATCATGGAGTAAGTGATATAGTTTTTATTGTACAGTTTGCCGTTCCATTTTACCTGCCGAATATAAATAGCCGTTGGAGATGTTTTATGTGTAAGAAGTTCAAATACTTTATTGCCTTGCAACTTCATGTTTACTTTATCAAACAACGGAGAACTTAATTGGTAGTTGTTTGAAACCGGATCAACCGGATAAAAACCCATGGCAGCAAATACATACCATGCACTCATTTGTCCTGCATCATCGTTACCACTTAATCCTCCTGCACCATCGCTGTATTCTTCGGCCAAAATCTTTCTTACTTCACGTTGTGTTTTATAGGGCGAAGAAGTATAGTTATACAAATATGGAATCTGGTGACCGGGTTCATTGCCATGCCAGTATTCATTATTGCTGAACAAACTATCTAATGCATTTTCAAAACTCTTTGTGCTGCCCATCAGCTTTGCCAAACCGGGAATGTTCTGCGGTACATAAAATGTATATTGTCTTGGCGTGCCTTCGGTGATATAGGATTCACGTTTGTCTGCATTGAACGATACAAACCATGAACCATCTGCATTTCTTCCACGCATCATACCAACAGCGGGATCAAAAACATTTCTATAATTGAGTGACCGTTGCTGCAGTTGTTTATGATCAGCTTGCTTATTCAAACCTTTTGCAACAACTGATAATGCATGATCATCAAATGCATATTCCAATGTGCGGCTCACCTGTTCTTTTTTATGAAATGCTTCCTGCACACTGTCTTCCATTGGTATAAAACCATATTTGAGATAAGAAGTCAACGCTCTTCGTCCCATGCCATTTTTGTATTCTGCAAAACTTGCCGGTGTTTCAAATGCATTCTTCCGCATGAGTTGATACGCTGATGCAACATTGTAATTACGAATGCCTTTGTTGTAAGCTGATGCAATAAATGCTGTTACATGATCCCCAATCATAGCTGCTGTATAACTATTCCAGCAAGGGAAGATGGGCAACCACCCACCCTGCTCTCCTTTTAAGATCAACGAACGAACAAAATCGTTCGTCATACCCGGTTTTAAGATTTCAAATAAAGGAAGTTGTGCCCGATAAATATCCCACATCGAAAAATCATCATAATAATTTCCATTGATCTTTTTCAATTGTGCATTACCGGCAAATGCAGGAAAAGTTCCATCAACATCATTGAACAAACGGGGATGCTGCATTGAATGATACATGGCCGTATAAAAAATGCATTTGTCTTTTTCATTTGACGTTTGCACCTGTACTTGTCCCAATGCTTTCTCCCATGTTTGTGTTGCTGCAGCACGAATAGTGTCAAAACTTTTTGTACCAATTTCTGTCGCAAGATTTTTCTTTGCTCCTTCCAGGCTGCTGAAAGATGTACCGATACGCAAACGAAGCTGTTCGCCCTTCTTCAATACAAAGCCAACAAATGCACCAGCATTTTTTTTATTCTTTATAGTATCACTTGTAAAAATTTCCGTATCACTAAACGTTCCACTCTTTGTAGATGGTCCTTCGACTTTAATGTAAAACCATCCGCTGAAACCGGTTGGTTCCCCCCAGCCCTGGTAAATACGATGAGCAGGATTATAGCCCCATATCTCCCCTTTCTTCGCATCCACTTTTACAAATCCTTTTGCATAATCACTATTGGGTGTAACAAGTACATACAAACTATCATCTTTCAACATGGTAAACTGCAACAGTCCACAACGTAACGTGGAAGTAATTTCTGTTGTAACAGATCCAGCAGTGAGTTTATAATAACTGGGTGAAGTAAATTCATCTTTATGCGAAAACGGAACAGCATACTCTTTCACTATTGTTTTTAATTTCCCAACAACAGGCATAATGGTAAAGCTGCCATAGTCCTGCGTGCAGGAACCACTCAGCCAATGTGTTCCTCTGAATCCTGTGAGCAATGAATCTTTATAAAAATATGGCGGTATACATTTGTTTTCGGTGAGTCTTGTTTGTGCCGTCCATTGTGTCATGGCAAAAGGCAAAGTAACAGCCGGAATAGTGTTTGCGTTTTTCTCACTCCCTGCTTCACTGTGTTTAACTGCTGTGATTGTGGTTGATGGAGCAGTACCTGATAGAGGCTGCACATACTGTACTAAATTCTGTGCAAATGCATTTTGTAACCAAACAGCAATGAATAACAAGGCTATCATTTTTTTTATGTACCCTGCTGTACTACTTCTATTTAACTTTTGTTGCGTCGCACACTTCATCGTTAGTACTTCTATTGTGTTTTTATTTAGCACCGTTTAACTAAATGTAAGCTTGTGCTTAAACGGAGTCTTACCCGTAATATACACATGCTCTCCTTCTGTACGTAAGCTGCCGAAATGTGTACCGTAACGTTCGCCTTCGAGATTTGCAATCATTTTATGTGCTGCATTACCAGGACCAAAACGAATCACATCTCCACCGGAACTATATTCGCCTGTACCTTGCTCCAGGAGGTTATTATTGTTTTCTGCGGCAGTTGTGCCGGTTAATGTTCCGCCTTTTGCAAAACACAATTCAATTGTTACAGGTACTTCTTTCAAACCGTTGACCTCAAACTCCAGTTCAATAGTTTCACCTGTTTTTGAAAGTGTAATGGTTGTATCCAATGTCTTTACGTTACTTATCGGTCGGTTTTTAAAATCCATTTTATTCCAGAAACGATCATCAATACTGGGCGATAGCTTGTAATCGCCTTTCTTATTCCGTTTATCTTTTGGCAATGGCTGATAGTAAGGTATGTCCAGTTGTTTATGCAGTACATATTTATTACCAACTTTCTTTAGCCCTTCGCTGTAGAAATACCCCATGCTGAAAAAGCTTGTTGATAAACGCATGTATTTCAAAATGGCATTGCCTTTACGATACGAAAAGAAGTCGGGTGAATTTGAACGGCCTGATGCGATGATTAAAGGCCAGTCAACACCGCCAAATAATGTAGCAGTCATATTCTTTTCCTTGATCCGTAACAGATGCGAAGTAGAGAATACTTTTTCATACCTGTCGGGTAATGATGCAGCGGAAGGCAGTTGCTGCTGTAATGTTTCATTCTCTAAAAAATAAAACAGCGAACGGGTAAGAATATCTTTTTCAAAACCGGGTAATGCTTCAATCATTTTTGCAATAGCAGCAAAATGTTTGTTGTTATCACGAATAGCCATGTACCTGTATTGCAGATATAATAAGGTAACAGGCTTTTGTGCTGCTAAATACTGATCCTGTCTTCTTGAATCGTTTGTGACAAGGTCTCCGTTTGGTTCAATGTAATAATAATACATCGAAAGATTCTTGCGAACAGGTTCAAACAGTTCTTTTTTATTTGCTAATCTTCCAATTGTAATAAACGCTGTGTTTTCTACACCTGAATAAATACCGCTTCGTTCAGGATAATGTCCATCATCATCAATGAACACGCCTTCATCCAACCAATCATTGATACGATCAATATATTTTTTGTTAGGATAGAGTGAATTGATCCCAGACAAGGCAGCTGAGATCACCCAACGATGATTGGGCGTGTGCACACCTCCTACAACCAATCCCTCGCCTGCTTTCAGAATGATCCTTTTCAGTTGTTGATTGATCGCATCAACATCCTTCGTTTTTTCTTTCTTCAAAATCTCTGCAGCCGGACAAAGAATCTCAATTACAAACGCAGTATCGGGTGGCGATTCAAGATTACCAACATTCACCGTTCCATCTTCTGATTGTGCGGTTGCTAAAAATTTCGTGAGCAGATCTAATTTCTGAATAAGCAACGGTGTATGATAGTAGGCTGACCCAACTGCACAATATGATGCTGTCAATACCGCAATATCATAAGCGATCATACGGCTGAACCGCAACTTCCCTTCCTGAATAGATTCTAACAATAATGCAACCTGCTTGTCATTTGCAGCGATCAAGCGTTTCATCAGACCACTGTCAATCGTTGGTGTATCTGTTTCACTTGCCCTTACAAACAACGGACTCAATGCCGCCATGGTTCCTATTTTCAAAAACTCATTTCTGTTCATGTTCACTTCAAGTTAAAATGAATAATCAAATAACTATTACCAAAATACGGTATACAATGCTGCCAATATTCCACAAATTATAATAGAGCCAATAATAAAGCCTGTTGAAACTTTAAACATTGAGTTATCAACTTCAATTGTATGTGTATCTCCGGGTTTATTTGGTTTTGCTAAACTCATTGCAACCATCATAGCAACTATCAGAAAAAAAGTAATGGTCATGCGATCAAGGAATGGATAATCAGGAAACCATCCGTTTGTCCACACCGGTAAAAACTTTAATACCGTTGACACAGGAATGGTTAACACTGCACCTGCTAATGCAGCAGCAGCAGTTGTACGTTTCCAGAACATACCCAATAAGAAGATGGCTAATACACCGGGTGAAAAGAATCCTACATATTCCTGTATGAATTGATAAGCCTGGTCGAGTGATTTTAACGCAGGTGTTACAATAGCTGCAATAACCATAGAAATAATTACTGCCCAACGACCTGTAAGTACCAGCTTTCGTTCAGATGCTTCTTTGTTGAAATACTTTTTATAAATATCAAGTGAAAATATAGTTGAGATGCTGTTTGCTTTTCCTGCAAGCGATGCAACAATGGCTGCTGTTAATGCAGCAAAGGCCACACCTTTTAAACCTGCAGGTAATAAGTTCATTAAGGTTGGATACGCATGATCGGGTTTAATATTACCTGCTGCATCGGCCATCTCCTGTTGAAACATACCGTTCTGATGTAACACATACATAGTGATACCGGGCAATACTGCTATAAGAGGAATCAACAGTTTTAAAAATGCGGCAAATAAAATTCCATTACGTGCAGTTTTAAGATCGGCACCCAATGCACGTTGAACGATGTATTGATTACAACCCCAATACGCAAGGTTATTAATGAGCATACCACCGATCAATACCGACATGCCCGGCAACTCTTTATAATGCGGACTTGTTTTATCAAAGATCATATGAAAATGTTCAGGCGCTTCTTTGCGTAATACACCTAACGCTTCAAGAATATTTCCATCAAAGCCAAACTTATCTGCCAGCAACGAAAGTGCAAGGTATGTAGTTACCAATCCTCCGATCAACAATACCAATACCTGTATCACATCGGTATATCCGATCACTTTCATTCCACCCAATGTTACAAGGATCGAGAACACACTCAGTCCAACAATGCTCCATTCAAAGCTAATGGGCGAAATAGATGAAATAGCTAATGCTCCCAAATAAATAATGGACGTAAGATTTACAAACACATACACCAGCAGCCAGAACACAGCCATGATGGTACTCACCTGGTCGTTATACCGCTTTGCCAGGAACTGCGGCATGGTATAAATTTTATTCTTGAGATAAAGTGGAATGATGAACACTGCTACAATGATGAGCGTAGCAGCAGACATCCATTCGTATGTAGAGATGGCAAGACCCAACGCAAAACCGGAACCACTCATGCCAATAAAATGTTCAGCAGAAATATTGGATGCAATGAGTGATGCACCAATGGCCCACCACGTTAATGAACCTTCGGCTAAAAAGAAATCCTTTGAGCTGGCAGTTTTTGATTTCTTTTTATGAAAAATATAATAACCGTAAGCCGATATAGCAATGAAGTAAACAAAGAAAACAATGTAATCAGCAAGTTGTAATGTATGCATGAGCTATTTCGTTAACGCTTTCGCTTTGATAGATTGTTATAGTTTTAAAAACCATTTTCGTTTATACAGGAAATATAATCCTGCAAACTGTATAAGAGCAACCCCGATCCATAAAAAAGCTTCCTGCCATTTGGCATCCAGCAACTGAACTGTGCCGCCAAATAAAAATTCAGAAGTCGACATAAAATTTATCACACCATGTGCAGCCATATAAATCAGGATTGAATTGCAACCCAACCACACAAAAGGCATACTCCATTTTTTGAAGCCCAACACATCAATTACAAAATAAAACAGCGCAAGCAGCAACAAGCTCCATCCACCGGTGAAAAGGACAAAAGAACTCGTCCACATGTTTTTGTTAATGGGAAATACAAAACCCCAAAGCCAACCAACAAATACAAGTACCGCTCCGGCAATCATCATGTACAATGCTTTCTTTTTTGCTGTTGTTTCTTGTAAACGCAAGAACTCACCTGTAAAAATACCTAACAGCGCAGTCGCAATTGCAGGAATGGTAGATATCAATCCTTCCGGGTCATATACGGTGCGATGCAGTTTGCCCGGCAGCAACAAACGATCAACATACGCTGCAAAATTTCCTTCAGGAGTTAGTACGCCTGCACCAAAGCCGGGAACAGGAAAAACAATCATCACTAACCAATAGCCGAGTAAGATGAATACAAACCATGCATTTCTCCACCTGAATGAACTGTTGAGATAAATCAATGCAGCAAAAAAACAACTGAGTGCAATTCGGCCCAACACACTTGCAAAACGTGTTTCTTCAAATCCTTTCCATTGCAACAATCCATTTACAATCATACCAAGCAAGAGCAACAGTATTGTTCGCTTGATGAGTGAACGATAAATTTTCTTTTTTGCATGAGCACCGGCACTTAATTGTTTACTAAAAGAAAATGGCATACTGATGCCTGCAATGAAAATGAACAAAGGAAAAATAAGATCATAAAATGTAAAGTCGTTCCAAACAGTATGATGCAATTGGTTACTCGCATGCACCGCCAGTTTTTCAAAGAAACCAAGTTCATCAGTTGCCTGCATTTGCCAGCTTACTGCATCCTGCTGCAATCCATGAGTTTGCTTTACAGCATTTGCAAATCCGTGAATAATTCCTTCTCCGCTTACGATCCAGAACATATCAAAGCCACGCAAGGCATCAAGCGATAAGAGCCTGTTGCTTGTTGTAATTGGTTGATTATATGCTGCGGCCTGGTTCAAACAGAAATTATTTTTTTATCGTGTAGCTGTAAATAATTCTCCCGGTATCATTTACTGTTTGCAGTAATAATTCATTTCCGGTAACTGAAAATACAAAGAAGCCGTATTCAGAAGCAGACATCAAACTGTTTTCAATTAAACGTGCAGGCGTTTTTTCTGATGCTGCACCGGAAATGATATGATGCATGTTCGCACCAGATTGCATGTGCTGCAAACTATGTTCATGCCCGGCAAGATAAACATCTACTTTATACTTCTCGAACATCGGCTTCAATGTATTGCGTATGGCTTTGGTATCGTAGCCTTCTGTACGACTGCCGCCTGAATACATGGGATGATGTCCTACCACAATTTTCCATTTAATGTTGGATGATGTTGTGCTGAGGAGTTTCTCCATCCAACGTTTTTGCTTTATTGTGTCTTGCCCTTTTACGTTTGGGCCATACTCTGCATTTTTATAAAATTCAGGTATCAATGGATTTGTATCAATAAATACAAGTAATACCTGTTGTGTTGTATCTCCGTTGATCGCTATTGTTTTACTGTAATAGCGTGCAGGCATTTTCCATCGTCTGCTGATGGTTGAATATTTTACCTGTGCATCGGGATTACTTTTGTAATCATGATTGCCAAGTATGGGATACCAATCCCATTGCAAATGAAAGTCAGTATAAATATCTTCAAAGGAATATTTCCATAGGGGATCCCATTCGCTGATAACACCACTGGGATAAAAATTATCACCTGTTGCGATCGTAAACATCGAACCGATTTCTTTAGCTGTCAAACCCATTTGCTTAGCTACCTGCCGCTGATGATCGGCACCATTCCTTCCCCAATCGCCCATGGCAATAAAATGCAGCGCCTTCTCTTTCTTTATCAACTTTGCATCTGCCTTTGGTAAAGCAGCTGAATCTTTTACCAATACCTGTGCCTGCATAAAGTGTTGACACAAAACAAAAGCAAAAAACAGCATTGATTTTCGGAGTAGCGATTGCATGCTATAAATATAAGTGATAGAAAAATCCCGGGGCTTGACAACCCCGGGGTGATTAACTATTGATTATAAACCTAACTACTGAGAAACATTAATTGGGATACCCCGGGTTTTGTGTAAGCTTTGGATTTGTTGCCATTGCTGCATTTGGAATCGGGAATATCCTGCGATACGTATCAGCGTTTGTTTTGAAACCATAAGCGGCTTCATACTTACCAAAACGGATCATATCATTTCTACGCCAGCACTCCCAGGTAAATTCACGTGCACGTTCAGCATACAGATCGTTAAGTGTTACTGCTGTCCAAGCAGGTGAAGTACTGCGATTGCTGCGTACCATATTTACAAGTGAAAGAGCAGTATGACCGTTTGTTGCTGTACCACCACGTAAAATTGCTTCGGCTTTCATCAACAGAATATCTGAATAACGGAATATCGGCGCATCATTACTTTGGTTACGGCTTGATGAATTTGCATCGGGATAAAACTTGATATTCCGGATACCCATATTCCAGGCAATTTCATCGTTACCCAAGTCTATGGAAACGGGATTCAATCGTGCCGAAATAACAGAATCGATATACAGATGATAAGTATAATCACCATCAGTACCGGTAAAAAACTGATCATAACCTTTTTTAGTAGTTTTCACCATGATCGGGCTTCCATCAGGCCAGTATTGATTACCTACCAGCCATTGATTATTCCTGATATCATTAGCATCGGCTGTAAAATAACTGTTGTAAAAACTAGATAGCGTTGCACGTGGGCCACTGGGTCTTGCATTGATCAAACCATTTCCTGAAGTTTGATTCATGATGATTTGATTGAACGTATAGCTACCCGGTGTACTTCCTGAATAACGATACTTAATACCAAGGTTACGGTTCAGATCGTAACGGCCATGAAACAAATATCCATTGCTTGTTGATGGATCGTAAGGTATAGCGAAAATAAATTCTTTGTAAGAAGGGCCGTTTGTTGGAGAAAACTGGTTGAGATATGTACTCCTTGATTCCACTGCAAAATTTCCTGAACTGATAACTGCATCACATGCTGCAATCGCTTCATTGTATTTAGGAGTGCCTGCATACACCTCAGCATTCAAATAAAGTTTTGCCAGCAATGCATTGGCCATCCATTTTGTTACTTTACCATATGTGCTGCTGCCGGTTGCAGTTTTCAAATAAGGTATTGCTGCTTTTAATTCAGATTCTACAAAGTTGAATACCTGTGCACGTGTTGCTTTTGCCTGCACGCCGGGGCTTGGATAAATGGTATCTAAAGGAACATTTCCAAACATGTCCAGCAGTTCCCAATAAGCAAAGGCTCTTAAAGTTCTCAATTCTGCAAGGGCTGTATTTTTTGAGTCACCTTCCGGTGAGCTTCTGAAAATATACATGGTTTGGTTACAAAGACCTGCAATTGAATTCGCATCATTCCACACTGTTGTTATCCATCCATGATCTTTGTTCCATTCGTGGCGGTGCAATTGAATGTACCCTTGTCCATCGAACCAGTTACCACCATAAACAGGCAATATCGATTCATCCGAACTGAGTTCCTGTGCAAACCAGTAACCGAGCGAATAATGCCCTCTCAAACTGGTATAAATAGTACCCATTACCGACTGAAATTCCGCATCAGTTTTTGGGAACACCGCTTCTGTATAAAGTGAATTAGGTTTCACCTCAATTTTGTGGCAGGAGCTTATGGCGAAGCCAGCTGCTATCACTATTAACAATTGTTTCAAATTCTTATTCATAAAAAAGTTTTTTTAATCATTAAAAGCCAACTGATACACCAAAAAGAATAGTGCGTGTTTTAGGATAGAAACTATTATAGTCTACGCCCAATGATGCACCACCCTGGTTAATTTCAGGGTCAATGCCTTTATACTTTGTTACAACAAACAGGTTGTTTACTGTTGCATACAAGCGCAGATTACTGATGTACTGGTTTTTAATATTGAAACGGTAACCTAATGTTGCGTTATCGAAACGCAGGTAAGAACCATCTTCTACATAACGTGATGAAAAGTTGTTGTTACGTGTATCGGTTTTTTTATCATCGGCTGCATATGGGCTGATGTTTGTTTGTCCGGCAGTTACAACATAAGAAAGATCAGCACGGGTAGCATTAAATATTTTATTTCCAAGTACACCTCTTACAAAGAAGTTAAGATCGAAATTCTTGTAACGGAGATTGTTGTTCCAACCAAACATCAACTTTGCATGCGGACTGCCTAATGGAAAATAATCGGAGATCTGAGTTGGGTTAGTTGTAGTTGTTTTATCTCTCTTGTAAAACAAAGAATTACCGGAAGCATCTTTACCTGCGTACTGGAATGAATAGAACTGACCTAATGGGCCACCTACAGCTAAAATCTGAAGACGGCTTCCTGTTGTACCAGGTCCATCCAATTGAGTATACTTCGTTGAATCAGCATTAATACCAAATTGCTCAGGTCCTTTTAAATCAAGGATAACGTTTTGGTTAGTTGCAAGGTTTAAACCGGTGTTCCAGCTGAAGTTCTTTTGGCTGACTGCATTTACATTTACGCTAAACTCAATACCACGGTTCCTGATTTCACCAACGTTAATATATAAGAATCCACTGGGGTCAATTGATTGGGCAACATTGTAACCAAAAATCATATCGGTCGTGTTTTTTTCATACAGATCGATAGAACCACTGATTTTCCCTTTCAGAAATCCATAATCCAAACCAATGTTTTTGGTTGCAGTAACTTCCCATTGTAAATCCGGGTTAGCTCCCTGCGTAGATCTGAAAGCTGATTCAAACGTACCACCATTGTAATAAGTACCTGATTTATTGTAAAGGCGTTGAGCAGTGTACGCTCCCAAACCAAATGCGTTACCAGTTTCACCATAGCTCACCCTTAATTTTAAATCGTTGATGAATGTAATGTTCTTCATGAAATCTTCTTCTGATAAACGCCAGGCCACACTTGCTGCAGGGAAATAACCCCATTCTTTATTTTTACCAAATACAGAACTGCCATCTCTTCTAACAGATGCCTGCACCAAAATCTTTTCGTTGAAATCGTAGTTCACACGGAAGAAGTCGGAGATGAAATTTGTTTCTTCATATACGGCTCCGCCAAAGTCTACTGCAAAACCATTTATTGTTTGATAGTTTCCTAAACCAAAATTATTATACCCTGTGTAGTCGTTAACAAAATTGGTTTGACTTGCCTGTAAGCCTTCGTTGTTGGTATTTTTTTGCCAGCTGTAACCCAACACTGCTTTGATATTATGTGCACCAAACTTTTTTGCCCAGGTTAAGTAAGATTCCAGTGTTTTGGAACTGCTTTGGTAATAGCCTCTGTAAGCAAGACCATTGGAATAAAAATTACGCAGGCTGCGGCCACCACCCGGATCACCATTGGTATAAAAGCTACCGGTGCTGTAGTTCTGAGAATAGTAGCGATTGTAATATTCACCATGCAGCCAGGTACCACGCTGGTAAGCAAGGTTTGTATTGTATGTTAAGTTAAACGGCAGTTTAGCTTCTATTGTAAAGTTACCCTGCAAGGAACCATACTTTGTATCGTCTTGAGCATTTTTAATAATTGATACCGGGTTAAAATAACCGGGATTATTAAAGTTTTCGAAGAAGGTACCATTTGCATTATATACCGGTGACATCGGATTAAATTTAACAGCTTGCTGAAATACCATGTTCTGTAATGGAACATTCGAAGCTTTGCTGTTGCTGCTCATAATATTCAAACCGAAAGTCAATCTGTCGTTTAAAGCATGCTGCTCCGCACTGATTCTGCCCACAACTCTTTCCAAACCACTTTGCAACATAATACCATCTTTTTTCAGGTAGTTAAGGCTGGCACTATAAGTACTTTTGTCTGTACCACCACTGAAAGAAATATTATGGTTGTGTGATAATGCTGATTCTTTTTGTACAGCCTTCATCCAATCAGTATTGGCACCTTTATCATCATTCGTATTAGGCGTGTAATTATTTTTTTGTGAATAAGCTCTTAACTGATTTGCATCCATCAGATCGAGACTGCTGCTCACAGTTTCAAAACCTACATAACCGTTGTATGTAGTCTGCAGTCTTCCTTTTTTACCTTTCTTGGTAGTAACCATGATAACACCATTAGAAGCTCTGTTACCATAAATGGCCGTTGCAGATGCATCTTTCAAAATGTCCATTGATGCAATATCATCCGGAGCAACTCCATTAATATCTGCACCGGGTATACCATCAATAACATAAAACGGACCTTGCGGACTGTTTACGGTTGAGGCACCACGCAGAATAACTGCAGCAGGTCGGTTAGGGTCACCACTGGCTGTAATATTCAAGCCGGGTACTTTACCCTGCAACAACTGGCCCACATCACCAATTGCACCACGATTAAGATCTTCAGGCTTAATAGAAGTGATGGCACTGGAAACTGTTCTTTTAGAAGAACGACCATAACCCACCACTACCACATCAGTTAATGCAACAGATGAAGATGACAATACAACATTGTAGGTTGAAGCAGATGTAATTCTTATCTCTTGAGTTGCAAAAGAAACAGCACTGATCTCCAGCACATCGTTTGCCTTAGCAGAAATCGTAAATGTACCGTTAGCTCCGGTTGTTGTAGAAACATTTTTGCCTTTTACAGATACAGTGGCAGATGCTACAGGTTCACCTTTATCATCTTTTACTGTTCCGGTAACCTGTGTTTGTTGTGCACTTACACCTGACGAAACAAGTGCAAGAAAAAGAACCATTATACCAGGTAATGCATAACGGTAAATCAATCGTTGTTTAAAAATTTGCATCATAGCAGTTTGTTTTAGGAGTTATAGTAAGAAACTGTTGAAGGATATTGGACTCCATATTTATCGATCATGTGGTTGTTTAAAATTTGATTTTTGCCGGCAGATATTTTGCAACCAGTTCTTCATAATATGGTCGCAGTTTTTTCCAATCCGGTGGCTCAGGGCTTTTTGAATAGAGGTCATAAGGGTTAAAGAGTTGTACCCATTTCAACATATTGCGATCATGATCATCTAATAAATGATCATACGCTCCTTCCCGATGCCATGCATAAAATGAATGATAACGGAGCATGTATAATCCTTCTTCAGGAATATGACCTTTCAGCATATGATACACATATTCATCGTGTCCCCAACTCATATCTACATTGCGCAAACCACAGTTGGGTTCATATACACCATGCTTTGTCTGGTAAACAGGATCATTGAAATCGGGGTTGGCCGAAAAATATTCCGGGAATACAATTTTATCGGAATACGCACAACCAACCGGGAAGGTATCTCCCACCACAGCCCATTGTGGTTCACCAAAAAGACAAAGCACTTTTCCCATGTCGTGCATTAAACCAACAAGTACCATCCAATCAGGATGGCCATCACGACGGATAGCTTCTGATGTTTGAAGCAAATGCTGTAACTGATCAAGATCTGTATCCGGATCAGAATCATCAACCAATTGATTAAGGAAATCAAACGCATCCCAAACCGTCATTTCTTTTTTATTGAACTGAAGAAACTCTTTACGTTTCTCCTGCACAAAAGCATAGGTTTGGTAAGTATGATTCAAGCGATAAAACTCTTTTACCGTATCCCTTGCCGGTTCTTCATAGTTCCTGTATTCTTCAGTTGACTTTGCGGTGGCAATAGCTTCGGGATCGGGATAGCGCCTGAGCAAATCATCTTCCCATTCATCAAGGTTATTGAGCGGCACTGCCTCAAAGTTGTTTTTACTCATATAGCTTATTTAAAAGTGATTAATGTTGGTATACTGTGAACGACAAACTGTAGTTGAGACGGTCTTTTCGCCGGGAAAATAAGTGGCGATAAAGAATACAGGAAAAAGCAGAAGTTGCTTCCTAGTTTCATACGCAATGCAATTCGTTAGTGATTGTTAAAGGTTAAAATGACAATTTTTTATTGGATAATGCCGTTAGTTTCACTCACTTTATTTACGAAACCGTTTTCGGTATTCGGCCTATCTTTACCTTTCAATCAGAGTGTTAGACCCAACCACAGATCTGTTTCGAACGTATGAGTAAGCTTACAATTAAGACCCTGGCAAAAGAACTTGGCCTTTCTATTGCAACTGTTTCGAAGGCGTTAAAAGACAGCCATGAAATAAGTGCAGAGACCAAGAAAAAAGTATTGGCAATGGCGGAGCAATTGAACTATGTGCCCAATCCATATGCCAGCAGCTTACGTAAACAAAAAAGTAAAACCATTGCTGTTATTTTACCTGAAGTGGCTGACAACTTTTTCTCTTTAGCCATCAACGGCATACAGGCAGTGGCAGTTCAAAAGAATTATCATGTGCTTATTTATCTTTCGCACGAAAGTTTTGAGATCGAGAAAGCAGTAGTGAATCATTGTTACAGTGGCCGTGTTGATGGCGTGCTGATTTCTATCTCAAGCGAAACAACGGATGCAGAACATATTCAGAAATTACAAAACGAAAATATTCCGGTTGTTTTTTTCGACAGGGAGTTTGAAAGTTTAAAAGCCCCTAAAGTAATCACCAACGATTATGAGAGCGGTTATCTTTCAGCAAAACTGTTACTGGAGAAAGGATGTAAGCATCCTGTTTTTCTTTCTACTTCACTTTCCTTATCTATTTGTAGTAAACGGGCAGCAGGTTTTGCTGCGGCACTTTCAGATGCAGGGTTACAGACAGAAGATTATCAATACGTGATCGATTGTACGGGAACACAGGAAATGATCTTTGAACAGGTGAAAGAATTACTGCAACAGCACAATGAGATCGATGGTATTGTTGCATCGGTAGAACGCCTGGCAATGCAGATCTATATGGTGAGCCTTTCAGGACACATCAATATTCCAAAAGATCTGAAAGTTGTTGCGTTCTCTACACTTGAAACAGCTCCCATCTTAAATCCATCACTCACCACTATTACACAGCCAGCTTTTGAAATTGGTAAAAGTGCAGCTGAAGTTTTGTTCACCATGATCGAAAAGAAGAAGCATACCATTACAGCTGACACGACTGTAATGTTACCCTCAACATTAATTGAACGTGATTCAACCATGTTGAAAGCTTAATATCATCAATTGAAATTCTCCGTTTTACTCGTTGGGAATATTCAGTGATTTCAGAAAAGCTGCAATAGCTTTATTCAATTCGGAATTTTTCTCTTTATAAACTTACCATGCTCTCCGCCTTACATGGTAATAAATTCGGAATGCCTCAGGTTTAAACTGTTTTTTATTTCAAACTTCCGTAAATGCTGTTTGTGATTTGACTAACAAAGTTTATGTGAGAATTGGGTGTATGCTGGGTCATGATCAGGCAAATGAGTTTTTCTTTTGGATCGGCCCAATAGTATGAACCGTAGTAACCACCCCATGAAAAAGAACCCTTGTTCTGCATCTTTAAGTTTGCAGTTTTTTCGGTTGTATATTCAAACCCAAGACAAAAATTATTATCACCAAATACATTGTCAGCCAACTGAGGACTTAACATCAATTCTACTGTACGCCTTCCCAATATTTGTTTACCATTATATCGGCCGCCATTTAGCAGCATTTGGAGAAATATGGAATAATCAAAAGCCGTGGAAGATAAACCTGATCCACCTGAAAAAGTATTTTTTCGAAAGAGCGGATACCTGGGATCGATATTTCTAAATGTGGACGACCATTCAATGATCTGATTATTTTCATCTTCCGTATAAACGGTGGGAAGCCTTCCGGCCTTTGTTGACGGCACATTGAAATAGGTATCTTTCATGCCAAGTGGTTCAAAAATATTCTTATGAAAATAAGTTTCTAACGACTCTCCGCTGATTATCTCAACTAAGCATCCTAAAACGTCAGTACTTAAGCCATAAGTATATTTTGATCCGGGATTATGTTTTAGAGGCAGCGCTGCTACTTCTTTCATCGTGGCCAATGCATTTCCTTTAAAATAACCAAGTCCAGATGGAATATTATTCTTAGCATAAATAGCCCTCATCGTATCGGACCCTGAGGCTGGGTAGCCGATGCCTGATGTATGCGTTAACAAATCCCGAAAAGTGATTTCACGTTTGGCCGGAGTAGTTGTATAGCTTGTATCAGAAGCATTATAGCTTTTGATCAGTTTTGGGTTTTTAAACTCAGGTATAAAATCTGAAATAGGTTGGTCGAGGCTTAACTTTCCCCGCTCAAGTAACTGCATAATTGCAAAACTTGTAATGGCTTTGGTCTGGCTCATTATCCTGAAAATTGCGTCGGCCTGCATTTTTGTTTTACTCAAACGATTTGCATATCCACTTCCCTTATAATAAACAACCTGATTGTCTTTAACTATAATTACAACAGCTCCAACAAGCCAGTTTTGATCCTGATAATTTTTCAAGATGGTATCAATTTGCGCCAACCGTTGATAATTAAACCCATTATGTTGTTTTACTATTGGTGAAAGCGTTTGTGCAAAGGCACAGTGTAAAGCAAAGAAGGTTAAAACCAAACCATGTATTTTTTTCATTCCTGAGTATAATTTGTATGAGTTGAATTGGAATTAATGGTCATAAGATTTATATCCAAATGGAAAAAACTTCAGACGGAAGCTGCTTTCATTCAATGGCTTCCTTGCTTTGAGCATTGTGTAGCAGATAACAAATACACAGATTAATTATCAACTAAAGCGTTTTTCTTCTGATCATATAAAACGGGTTCCGGATCTTTCGAAAATTATTATCAAGAATACATTTTGCAGCAGTCCTTCCCATCGCTTCGAAATCGGTTGTTATCACGGTAACATCCAGTAGTTCTTTTAACACTGTTTCATTGAATGAAATAATACCAATGTCTTTACCAGGTATCATTTTGGATTGGCGTGCTTTCTTTATCAGCAATGCGAGATCGGCCTCAGTTGTTTCAATATAAACTGTTCCTTTTTCAAGTTCTAATGTATCAGTATTCGAAAGTACTTCCAACTCCTTTTTAAATTCGAAGCAATACTGCTGAACTCCTTTAATAATTTCTCTTGGGTGGTGGCCTTCTTTTTTAAGAACAACTACAACTCGTTTATATTTTAACAATAAATCATCAGCATCTGACAAGGCCGAATAAATATCATTTTGAAAATCCTGGTACACCTCAATACAGTTCTTCTTAAATCCTTTAACCTGCTTGTCTAAAATAACGAGCTCCTGCTCAGGGATCATCTCGAATATCTTACGGTATTCTTCAGGTTTTGCATTTAGATAGAAATGAGGCATGATAACATAATAATGATATTTCCCCAACGCATTCTCAATTATCTCCTTTAATAATTGAGGATTATAATGATGAATCTGCAGATCTACTTTGCCATGCTTACCCAAGGTTTCAATAAAACTATCGTAAACCATTTTTTTGTATGTGCTCAGCTTATTAAAAACTAAAAGCACCTTTAGTTTCATTTCTTTCCTACCTGCAACATAATAGCCTTTACCTGCAAACGAATTAATATATCCTTCCTTTTTCAGCAACCCGTATGCTTTTTCTATTGTATCTCTCGCAACTTTGTATTCAGAACTGAATTCGTTAATGGATGGCAATTGTTCATTTCTCTGCAACACTCCCTTCTCTATATCACGCCGGATCGATTCAGCAACCTGCTGAATTCTTGTGAGCCCCCTATCTTCTATAATTTGAAATTTATGCATACCGGCCTTTTAATCAACCTTTTTCAAACGCAGTTAAGATAGAATTTTTCTTCTTTACTTTAAATGTTTTTAAACCCAGGTAGTGCTGTAACAACAAATCAAAGAAATCTTTCTATCAAAACCTTACATTGTTTTGTTCAGAAGCTCCCTGCAGCTCATTTACACCATACTGCTTCCTCATCGATTCAAATAATTTACGCATCTTCTTTAGTTTATTACTGTAGGAAGAATTTTGCGAAAGGTTATCAATTTCATGAGGATCTGAATCAATATCAAACAGCTCTTCGTAATTATGCTCGATAAACTTCATGTACTTTAAATCTTTTGTTACTACTCCTTCTACCTTGGGGATACGTGGGCTACCAAGGAAATAGTGCTGATAGAAAAAATATTCTCTTTCCGGAATTTTTCCCTGAACAACATCCATCAGGTTCATACCCTGCATCATGCCGGGCGCTTTAATGCCCGCCATTGACAGAATAGTTGGAGCAATATCAATATTCAACGCAATCTGTTTGGCTTTCAGATTTTTGATTTTATCAGGTGTCCTTGGGTCATAAATAATAAGTGGCACACGAATAGATGCTTCATAACCAAACCACTTCCCCTCTATATTTTTTTCCCCCAATATCATTCCATTATCGCCTATAAAAATGATGATTGTATTTTTATCAATACCGGTTTCCTTCAGCTTGTTCATCATCCTCCCTATTGCTGCATCTACACCGGTGATTAAGCGGTAATAATTTTTTACATTTTCCTGGTATGATTCAGGTGCTTCAAAAAGACCCTTCCAACGAAGTCTTGCAAAGTTGGAATCGGTTCTGAAAAAATCAGGGAATTGATTCCAATATTTTTCATTGGCAGTTATAGGATAAGGTATGGTTACATCTTTATATAAATCTTCGTAACCCGGTTGTATAAAATATTGAGGCGGATTTCCATCTTGCTCATGTGGTGCTTTAAAGCTAACTGAAAGATAAAACGGTTCTTTACCTGCATAGCCATCCAGAAAAGTTTGTATGGCATTATCCAGTGTATCGGTATCATGCATTCTTCGTCCGTTCGCAAAAGTTTGAATGTAATCGGGCTGCATCTTACCGCCTTCTTCTGTATTGATCCAGAAATCATAAACCTCTTTAGGCGGGTTAACACCTACCCCATATTTTCCAATAAATCCAAGTTTATACCCGTTTTGTTTTAATTGATATGGATAAGTTGTTTTTAAAACATCCGGTGACATGTCCGTTTCGAAGTCATGTATTTTATGTTTGGATTCATAAGCGCCTGTCAATATACTTGCCCTGCTTACACAGCAAATAGATGTAGTGACGTAAGCATTTTGAAAAAGAATTCCATTACCGGCAAGCTTATCTAAGCTGGGTGTTTTCAGAATTGTATTACCCATAACACCAAGTGCATCCCAGCGCTGATCATCCGTTATAATAAAGATGATATTTGGTTTTTTATTTTGTGTAAAAACAAGCAATGGCAAAAAGCCAATGAAAACAAATACCAAAAAATATGTCTTGTAAAACCTTATCAAAATCAAATTATATAAAAAGTCAACAATTAAAACTTCAATACCTCGCTGCCGGCTAATAAAAAAGCACCGGTACCATAATTCTGCCAGCTGTCTGCAGTTGCAGGTCCTGGATCAGCACCAATATTCTGAACCCATCCTACTTTTCCATTTTCCTGCTGGCATGCTACCATTGCTTTCCATGCTTTTAAAACAGCAGGTTGATATTCATTTTTATTTAGCAGTCCATTATTTACACCCCATGCCAATGCAAATGTGTATAAACCACTACCGCTTACTTCACCATGATTGTACGATTCAGGATACAATAAACTTGTTCTCCATAATCCATCTTCATGCTGAATACTTTTGATTTTCTGTGCCATTTCCTTAAACAGGTTTTCATAGAATGGCCGGTTGGAATAATTCTTGGGCAGGTCATTTAATAACAAGGCCAATCCACCTAAAACCCAACCATTACCTCTTGCCCAAAATACTTTCTTACCATTCCCTTCTTTTTTATCATTCACATTACCTCTCCATAAAAACCTTGTATCTCTTGCAAACAAATGCTCTTCTTTATCATACAAAAGTTTATACGTTTCAGCATAATACTTATCCATTTCCTTTAGAAGAGAAGTATCATTTATTTGTTGCGCATACGAAACAATTACCGGAGGAGCCATAAACAATGCATCGCACCACCACCATAAAATATTTTTTTCCTCAGGTTCATTTCCTTCTTTCAGTGCAGTTTTCCATTCGTGTGGTTTATATAAATGGTCTTTTATAATATTAACCGTTGGTTCTAATTTTACACCTGGTTCGCCTATTGAATTTAAATAGAGGTAGCTAAAGCTGATAATGATATCATCAGCATGATAAAATCGCTCCCATGGCTTCCAGTCATTTTTAATGGCCATGTTTTTTAAAGCGTCTGCATACGTTCTGTCTTTTGTTGATTGGTGCGCTTTTGAAACCCCTGTGTAATACACACCGTTTGTCCAATCAGTAGGCGACTTTGCCATAATGGGATTTGCTTCCTGCCATTTTAAGGCTTTCAGCATCGCTTCTTTTGTAGCATTTTGATCTGTTGACTGTGTTTTTTGTGAAACTTTGCAGGCATTTAGTCCCAGGCAGATTACTATTATTAAAAAAACTCTGTTCATATACTTTAATTAATCATTATTAATAATTGTTTCACTTAAGTTGAATCCTTCAGGATGTGAAATTTTGAATTTACCGTTAGCGTTTGAATTGCCGTTCTTACCCTTTATAGTTAAACTCAATGAAACCGCCTTAGTATCAGCTGCCGTTACCGACCATTTTTGATGTGAAAACTGAGTGCCGTTTCCAATATACAATTCGGCCAGTTGCGATTTAGCATTTAACGTTAATACCGCATACCTGCCTTTGAATTTAATACCTAAAGCTTTGTCTTCAAACACAGATTCATCACTATCCTGCGAAATAATTATTTGTTTGATGGCTTTTCCGTTAACGATGCTGTTGACGATTACTCCTTTGAAGATACCTTTCTGTAAAATATTTTCTACTGATTTTATCTGGCCTTCATTTTTAGTTCCGGTAAATGATTCATACACTACAACAAATGGATTTTGCCATGCTTCTCCTTTCTTTCTTATGACCAGTGTGGGTGTTGGTTTGTCACTGTAAGCTTTTACAGATTCAACACTTGGTGGCGCTAATACTTTTGTATACTCTCTGTTTTTATCCCCGGTAACAAAAAGTTTCATTTTAACCGGCTGCTTCCCCAGCGCATTTGCTTCAAATAAAACTTCAAGATTTTTCTCATGTTTATTTGAGGTTTGTACTGAATTAAAATAATGCCAGCCCGGATTTAAAAATTTTCTTTCTCTTCCCCATTTTTCTGGTCCTGTGAATTTATATCTGTCTTCATCTGGTTGTAAAACAAAATCCTGATCGTTTGTATTAAAAATTAACGAGTCACCAATATTATGATAGATATAATCATGATATTGATTGGGCAGTTTTGATTCAGACCTGAAAATATCTACATAATAGCCCGTAGCCGTTGAGGTACGAATAATGCCCACTGTTCTTTCCTGCTTTGCTTCTGCACTATCACCCTTATCATCTATAAAGCTTGATGTAGTAAATGAATAATTACCTGATACCGGTTTTTTATACGCAACAGGTTCCATAGCTACTTTATTAACCGTATTAATGGCTAGGTTTACCCATCCGCCTTCTCCACGGGAGTAACCATTTACAACTACAGTATTATGACTTGCAAAAAGCCTGTAATAATTTTCATGAATTTCAGTTGTGTAAGAACCTTTTCCTGCTTTCGTACCTAATACATGTCCTTGTCCATAGAGTTCCATATTCATGCCGCTTGCATGTCCGTGAATAAAAGCACCACCACCAACAAATGCCATGAGCCCATGCTTCGGATTTGCTGATGAACTTAAATTCCTTTGCAACAGAATACCTGCAAACGGCAGTTCAACTGTTACAGGTTTCGGATAGGCTTTTACTTCTCCAACAATTTCCGGGCAATACCAGAGCAACTTCAGCGGCTCTTCGAAATAAGGTTCCGGCACATAAGATCTTGCAGCGAGTGCAGATCTTTTATAAGCGGGTTCCTGTAACGCTGTATTCAACAAACTGCCAAATTCATTTTTGATGGAAGAAGAATTTTCCAACGTACCGAGATAATAGGCCAGCTCATAATTAACAATTGGATGACGATAGTTGCGACCTCCATCTCCAAAAAGTATTTGTTGTGTATTGTTTGGATAGGTGAGATAATACGCAAGTGTAACTGCACTCAAAATTTCAGGATACTTACGGCCAAGATGCATACTTGAATCTAATTTTGTCAAAAGCGTCATTAGGTATGTACTCAGTTTTGCAACACCAGATGAATAATTTAAACTTTCAGGCCAGTTGATTTCTTTCTTATATACCGCTGCAACTTTTGCTAATGCATCCTGGTGAGTAGTATCTCTGGTAAGATAATATTGCAGGAAATGTTTTCTTTCCGTTTCACTGTTCAAGGCAAGTGTATTACACACCAAACTTGAACTTTCTAATACAGGCCAGTTACAATCTACAATCCCTCTGCCCAATGCCAGATTCACATACGTTCGAAAAATTGATTCTGCTTCTGTAACAGAAACTGTTTCATAAGTATCAGTTACAAAATTATACCCCTTACCTCCTTTTGAGATATAAGGATAAATAAAATCGTACAGAACCGGCATTTGTGCACCAACTTCTCTTGATTCACGCAAGTGATCGTCCTGGTAAATGAGACCTCCGTTAAACGGCGTCTCAGAAGCTTTCAACTGCAACATTGATTTTAAGAACGTATAAAACACAGATGTACTGTATTTCACATACTTTTCATCATTCGTTAAAAAGTAAATAATACTGCAATCAATGGCGTTTTTTAAATAATGCTGTAATTTATTTCTTCTGTAAGCGGCTTCTTTATCAGGATTATTAATATAAAAAAACGGAGGTATTTGCCCGGGCTTTTGTGCACTCAGGTTAAAAGGCAAACCACTTAAATACTGTTTTGGATTTTCATAATAGGCAGCAACATCGGCCTGCACCCTGTTTACAAAAGCCTGATAATATTCTTTTTTCCATGTATGTTTCTCAATATCATCAAGGATTCTCTGCTTGTCTTCAGGCTTCACCCAAATCATTGGCCGAACCGTAGTTTGTGCAGTGACAGCATTTGAAAAACCAATAATAAAAAACAATGCGCAACAAAAAAACTTCAGCATAATTATGAATTATATAAAAATCAGTTTGATAATTAATCTACTTATTTAACATGGGTATAATCATTAACCAATGAACTAAGCAGGTTCTTAATTTACAGTAACATTAAACTCTTTCACTACCTCTTTAGAATCAGTTTGGTTATTGTTGCTTGCTACAAAAACCACTTTATAAGTACCGGCTTTCGTAAATATATAACTGTAGTCTGTAACCGGATTAGAGCTGAGTGCTTTTATAGCAATTCCTGTACTGCCCATAACTGAATTAGTATTAAAACCTTTTGATATGGCCCAATCATCATCCTTTGTACTATTGGCAGCTACCAAAGGGTGAGTAAAACTGTTATTCGTATTAGATGTAACCGGAATGTTCCAAACATTAGCTGCATCCCCTGCAAAATCAAAAGAAGCAAATCCTGCGAAGTATACATTATTGGCATTGGTGTAATTCTGATTCGGAAAAGCTGTTCTGACACTAAAACCACTTACAGTTACCTGTCTTTGAATCTTTGTTTCATCTTCTGTCTGAAATCTGAAAGCTACATAGATCGGTTTGCCTTCAGCTTTGTATGGATTCAACTCAACAGTATCAGTTCCGGGAACTGTTACCTGGCTGCTAACATCAACCCAATTTGCTGCTGCTATTTCTGTTTGATTATAGTTACCCGAAAAATTATTTGAAACTAAAATCTTCAAATTAGTAGCAGTACTGCTGCCTGCAGCTGTTGCTAAGGCAGTGGTAAATATCATGGAGCTAACACCTCCTGAAGCAGTGTAAACATTTCTGCTGTAATAATCGTTACCCGGTTCTCCTGAATAAAAAACAAGATTGTAGGGAAGACCACTGATGATAAATTTAGCAGTATCGCCCACATTGAATGTTGTTTTATTGATCGCAATATCAACTTCAGGATTTTTTACAGCATCCTTTAAGCAGGATGAAAAACTAATTACACCAACAATACATAGATATAAAATGAGCTGTTTCATAATAATTATGATTTTTTAAAACCCTGGGTTTTGAGTTGATAATTTGTTATACAGTATTTCTGAAAGAGGGATTGGTAAAAAGATATCCTTTTCAGTAATACTATTGGGACCGGTAGAAAAAATATTAGAAGCTGCGTTAAATGGTGCTGCGTTTCTTGGAATTGTGTAAGGCCCATAAAGCTTCGTACCATCAGGATTCAATTCGTCGCTGCCTGCTCCTACCTCAACACCAATTTTTCTAACAGTTTCGATTAAAATACCCCAACGTTTTAAATCTTGTCTTCTTAAATTTTCAAAAGCCAATTCTCTTAAACGTTCATCTCTGATTAATTTGATAAACTTTTCAGATGTGTTATAATCATTCGTGCTTAAGTCGGCTGATGGTGGAAATTCTGCAACTGCTGTTGCAGCAACACCGGCATACGTTAAAGTGGCCGTACCATTTGCCACAGCACCGGTAGTGTGTGTTGGGCCGGCAGATCCTGAAGTGCCTGCCGTTGTTACCGTATATAAACGGCCACCATTTACAACCTGAGTATTTAGTGTATATGCTGTACTGGCAGTCCATGCAGTACCTACCACAACGGTTGGTAAAGTTTGGTAGCAGTCACCTGTCGTAATTAAGTTTATTTTAGTTATTGCTCCACCCGAAACAATACAGGTTGCTCTGGGATCTTCATTCAGGTATGGTCTGCCGGCAATAGTTTGTGTGCGTAAGCTTCTCGTTCCACCAACAAATGTAATGGGAGGCGTTGTGCCTGCTCTGTATCCGGAACCACCTGTTAAAATTGTTACAGAAGCTAAACCTCTTGAATTTTTTGTTTCACCATACCCTCTTCTCCGCACTAAATTTATAGCATCTACCGGACTGATTCCTGCAATGCTGCCAATTGCTAAAGGTCCGTTAACCATACCCTCAGCTTCAGCAAACATCAGTAATACATCTGCATACCTTAATAAAGGAAAACATTGTGATGATGCCAATCCTCCACTGCTTGTAATGGGTTCGTAATATCTTCTCCATTTGCCCGGCTCTCTGTTCCATTTGGAATCAGCAGCTGCAAAATAAGTCATAGGATTTGGAGTTGTTGCAGAAGAAGTACCATACCAAAAAGGAGCAATATTCCAGTCTCTGCGTAAATCGCCTGATGCATATGTGTAGTATGCCCTTGGATTGGTACGCTCCCAACCTGAAACAGTAGCTAGCAAACCACTGGTGGCGGTAATGCCAACCCTTGGCACCCATTGTTCACGCAATGTTGCATCAGTTAAACCTGTGATAGCTGATATCTGCCACATCGTTTCCCTGTTTACATTGTCATAAACATTAGAAGAATGATTAATAAAAACCTGCTGATAATCGGGAGTAAGTTTATGTAAGCCGGAAGCAATTACTTTCTGAGCCCACTGTGATGCTTCTGCATATCGCTTTGTATCGTTAACAGGTGCACCTGCGGCAAATAAACACACCCTTGCAAGTATCCCTTGCACTACTGTTTGTGTAACTCGTTCATTGTAGGAAAGTTTCGACGCTGTTCTTGAAGATAAAAGCGCTTCTGCTTCCGTCATTTCTGCAATCGCATAGTCATACACTTCTTTCGATTTAGTAAAGGCAATCTGGGCATCAGCCAAAGACTTTGTGGAGCTTTTTCTTAAAGGAATATCACCGAACCATTGGGTAGCAAGAAATAAATAATGTGCCCGTAAAAATTTTGCCTCTCCTATATAGGCATCCTTTTCTTCTTTAGAAAGTGATGTACTGTTTCCAATACTTTCGAGGAAGATATTAGCCCTTTCTATACCACCAAAAAATATACCCCACCAACCTCTTACATAGGAAGAGGCACTTGTTGAATTGTAGTGCGTAGGATAATCATTGTTGCTTACCCTCTGGTTTGACGTTGATTCGTCTGTACCTAAATAGGCGTGTCTCGCTCTTTCATTTAAGCCCTCCTGATAAAATGGATATCCACTAAACAAAGGGTCATAAATACCATTAATAGCGAGTTCAATTTCCTGTTTGTTTCTAAAGAAATTAGAGGTAGTTGGAAATCCAGGCTCAGTTTCCAGTACTTTCTTACAAGATACGTTTGCCAATAAGACAAGAAAAATGAGTATGTTATAATTCTTCATGACAATAGATTAAAAAGTAATGTTTACACCAAATGTTAAAGTAGTAGCGTATGGGTATGCAGAAAAGTCATAGGCAGGAAACAGACCAGTACCCAATGTATTTATTTCAGGATCGGTTCCTGTATATTTTGTAAGGATAAACAGGTTTTGTCCTGATGCATTCACCGAGAGAGATTTCATTCCTAATTTCTTTACCGCCTTTGGTGAAATGGTATATGAAATTTGTGCTGTTTTCAACCGGATGAAAGATGCATCCTCAATAATTCTTGAAGTACTCACATTAATTGAATTAGCTCTTACACGTGGAGCGTAGTTACTTGGATTTGTGGGAGTCCACCGATCATTATAACTGGCAAACTGATTCTGCGAAATCGTTGACCCGCTTTCAAGATAAAAGCGATTCATATTCATTGCCTGGTTTCCGTATGAAAAATTGAAGAATAAGGTTAAACTGAAATTCTTATAACGGATATTATTATTAAACCCACCATAGAACTTAGGAAGTGCCCGGCCAATGATACCCTGATCGTTATCATCAATTACACCATCATTGTTGATGTCTTTATACTTAGGATCACCGGGCATTACTGTAGTTCTTGTGGCACCAAGCAATCCACCATTGGGAGCTATTACATCATCTTTTAAAGTATATACTCCATTGGGTAATTTATTAAAATCTGTGTATTGATAAACACCCGTGTAAGTGAATCCGTAAAATTGTCCGATAGATTGTCCAACCTGTGTAATGTAATTCGGAAATGTATATTTAGTTTCTGCAGCATTAATTAAATTCTGTGCACCATCTGCCAATTCCAACAATTTGTTGTTGTTAAAGGAAATATTAAAACTATTATTCCAGTTAAAATTTTTCTTACTTATAACTTCTGTGTTAAGCGTGATTTCAAATCCGGTATTTTGAATTTTACCAACATTGATGAGTCCGCTGGTATAACCACTGCTTACCGGAAATGATGCATTCAAAAGTAAATCACGGGTTTTCTTTATATAGTAATCCAGTTCTATTCCCAAACGTCCTTTAAAAGTTGAAAACTCCAGGCCAGCATCGAATTGTGATGTAGTTTCCCACTTTAAATCTTTATTACCCAAACGCTGTACATAATAGCCGTTCAAGTATTGGTTGTTGACTACTACACCAGATACATTGCTGAAGCCGATAGGTGACAAAAATGGAAAATCTGAAATGCGGTTATTGCCCGTTAATCCGTAATTCACCCTTGCTTTTAAATCCTTAATAAAATTCACACCTTGCATGAATTTTTCCTCATCAACTCTCCATGCAATTCCTCCCGATGGAAAATAGCCCCACTTGTTTCCTTCTGCGAATTTGGATGAGCCATCTGCTCTGAAACTTCCCTTTATAATATATTTTCCAAATAGTTTATAATCTGCAGTAGTTCCAAATCCTAATAAATTAGCATCGGAGTAGCCCTGTTGAAAAACAGGCTGAATAACGCCGGAAGTAAGCCCACGAATTCCCAAGCCGGAATTTACAACCTGGTTAGCAGTAATAGATGTGTTGTGCGTACGCCTCCATTGTTGCGATGCCAAAGCGGTAATACTGAATGATGATTTTTTGCGTAATGATTTTGTGTAGGTAAGAATATTGTCAAGTGTAAAGTTGTTCGTTTGCGTGTTGGTAAGGGATCCATTTGGGCCTAATGTTGTTGATCTGCCTGAATTGGTAAATTCATTATCAAACTGTTCGTTTCTGCCGTTAGCAATTGAAACGCCTGCATTCAAACGATATTTAATTTGTTTCGTGACATCATAAATGAATACAATACTTGAAAAAAATGTATTTGTAAATCGTGCGTTATATTGATTTTTTAATGAAATAAGAGGATTAATCACCAATTGCGGATTGCTCCCTGCTCCGGGTTCATCATCAAATAATGCTTCGTCAAGGCCACTGCTGTCAAAGTTGATCGTGGTGGGTCTGTAAATCCAGGCTCTGTACAGTAAGTTATTACGGGGATCATTCGCCAGTGAACTCATCGACTCCTGGTTTCTGGGAAATGTACCATATGACTTGGTGTGTGAGTAATTAATATTAGCGGTAATCTTCATTTTATTATTAAGCCGCTGATCCAGGTTTAGTCGTCCCTGGTACCTGGTAAAGCCTGAGTTTACTAACAAACCTTTTTGATTAGTAAACCCGCCGGAAACAAGATACTTCGTCGATTTACCATCACCACCATCTACAGAAATGAAATGATTTTGAAAAGGAGCATCCTGAAAAATCAAATCCTGAAAATCTAATGACTTAGCCCTTGCATAATCTTTTGCTGAATAAACAGGTCTTGCCGGATCCACTGGCAAGCCGGTTGTACTGTTCTTGTTGAAATATTTTTCATTCGTAAAAACTGAATCTATTTCAAATTGAAGGTTGATGAATTCCTCTGCATTCATCAAATCAAATTTTTTCGTTGTACGGCTTACTCCGAAAAAACTCCTGTAAGAAAATACGGCCTTTTTACCGCTGCCCTGTTTGGTATTAATAATTACAACCCCATTGGCAGCCCTTGATCCATAGATGGCGGTGGAAGATGCATCTTTTAAAACAGTAATGGATTCGATCTCGTTTGGATTGAGATTATTATTATTTGGATCTTCTACTGCCAACCCATCAATAATGTACAAAGGCGCATTTGAATTATTAATTGAGCTGGCTCCCCTGATGACAATGTTGAAATTATCTCCCGGTTGTCCATCACGTGCCTGCACCTGCACACCTGCTATCCTGCCACCTAAAGCTTCCTCGAATGAACGTACAGGTGCTTTTTGAATTTCTTTTACACTAACTGTACCAATTGAGCCTGTTAAATCTTTTCGCTTTTGCACATTGCCATAACCAAGATCAACTGAAACCACAACTTCAGATAATTCGTTGACAGATTCTTTCATTTTCACATTCAGTATAATCGTGTTGGAAACACGGATTTCCTGTTGTTCATATCCAACGGAACTAAAAACTAAAACTGCGTTTTTTACAGGAACTTTAATGGAAAACCCACCGTTAGAATTTGTGCTTGTAGCTATCCTGGTACCTTTCAATGCTACTGTAACATCAGCTAATGGATTGTCACTATCTTCTGCTGCAACAGTTCCGTTAACGACTACTGAATCAGCAGCAAAAAAATCATTCCTTGAAAAAAATCCATAGCTCCCTGTTGATTTTGCGGTGCCTGCTAAAGCAGAAACTTGCGATAGTGATAGTAAAATCAGAACGAATGATATCCTGAAATTAGCATTACCAAATATGCAGGTGTATTTTTTAATAAAGAGATCGAAACGACTCATTGTAGTATCAATTTATTTTTTAGAAAAAAAAATCCCATGTGCGAAAATCTGATGAGAAATTCGGCAGGTGAATTCACAAGTAATTTCTGATTTAGATAAAAGACGATGCGTTTGTTTTAATGAAGATGGACATACGGTGTAACAATACATCCAAAGGATGAATCATGTAAACCGCAAACGGCATATCTGTTTTACTTAATCACATAAACTTTTAAACACAGTAAAATATCAACTATGTTGAAGTTTGTCCAATACCCCTTTGAGGGATTTCTTTGCTATCCGGAAAAGGTTCCGGCAGCCGGGAAAAATGTAGAATTTTTGAATGACTGTGCGAAACAAGAATTTCGCTGATTGGCGATGTCTCAATGTTCAGCATCATTGAGAATAGCCTTTGTTTTGAAATAAGCATAGCAATCGATTTTGAATTTTAAATTTCATGTAAATTTATTATTTCACTATCCCGTACTGTATGTTATAAAATAAAGTTTTCATAGAGATATAAGAATATTTATTGTTTAATTGTATAAGCATTTAATTTTTAAATAAATGTATTCGCTTCATTAGTAATGCTTTTTTATACATTCATCCTCGTTTATAAATTCTTCCCGTCTATCGACTTTTACGCTTTGTTTTTATTAAATATGATTAAAAAAAATCTACCTCCATTTGCGTTTAACTTTAAGTAGAATTCTTATAAAAAAAGTGAACAATACAATCCAGCTATACAATGAAAGCAGGCAGAACTGACTCTACGCTTGACAACTAAAAACAATAAGAACTTTACCAGTTTTCAAAACACTTGTCAACATTATAATGCTGCACTATTTTCAAAGTGGCACTATAAACTTGCGGACTATAATCAGTTTGTGTGTTTAATACAATTAAACAATTATTCAACAAAATCAAGATCCTTATGAAATGTTTCCTTTGATAAAACTGCAGCAACGATTGCTATTGCCATAATAATTATTGCTGCAATCCATCCACCTGTATAATAGTCTGTAGCGCCTCTCAATAATTGAAACAATGGAAGTATAAGTATAGCTAGCATACCTCTTACCATATTCGGTATTGTAGTTGCTGCTGTTGCCCGAATGTTGGTGCCAAACTGTTCTGCACCCATTGTTACAAAAATGGCCCAAAAGCCTGCACCAAAACCAAGGCCTCCGCAAATCCAGTACATCCTGCTTGCAGATCCATTCCATTGTGTTGTAAAAAACAAAAGCATGAAGAGTATGGTAATGCCATAAAATATATACAATGCTTTTTTCCTGCTCTTCAACCATTGACTAAGCACACCAATAAGTATATCACCAATTGAAATACCTGCATAAGCAAACATGATTGATTTACCGGGGTCGATTTTTTCTGCAATGCCCATTTGCTTACCAAACTCATTGGAGAATGTGATCAATACACCAATAACAAACCAGGTTGGTAAGCCAATAAGAATACTTAACAGGTAACGTTTAAAACGATCTTTGTTATTAAACAACATGAAGAGGTTACCTTTTTGCACGTTTGCTTTTTGTACTGTATTAAACATACCCGATTCAGACACAGAAACACGCAGGAGCAATAATGCAATACCCAAACCTCCGCCCACGAAATAGCAGGTTCGCCAATCGAAATAAAGTTTTAATACGAAGGCAGCAACAGCGCCTGTTAAACCAACACCAGCAACCAATGATGTAGCCAATCCTCTTTTTTCTTTTGGAGTAAGCTCAGATACCAATGTAATACCTGCGCCTAACTCTCCCGCCAAACCAATACCTGCAATAAAGCGGATGACTTTATATTGATCTGTTGTTTGCACCAATCCATTGGCAATATTGGCAATTGAATATAAAAGTATAGAACCAAACAACACACTTAATCGTCCTTTCTTATCGCCCATTACACCCCACAATACTCCACCAATTAGCAAGCCCCACATCTGCCATTGAATAATAGCTTCACCTTCTGTTAGTAATTGAGCGTCTATTAGATTTAATGATCGAAGACTTTCCACTCTTACAATGCTGAACAGTAACAGATCGTAGATGTCAACAAAATAACCCAATGCAGCCACAAGCACGGCCACACTAAAAATTGATTTAGCCTTTTGTTCAGGCATTGTCAATGGCCTGCTGATTGCGGTTTGCTTTTGTTCTGTTGCCAGCATATAATCGTTCTTAACAATAATAGGAAAATGAAAGGGATGTGCTTTAAAATAGCCCCGGCACACCTCACCGGGGCATTTCTAACCGCTGCTTATCAAAAACCCTCTTTATTAATTTTTATTGATAAATAAACCAGGCAGTTGCTTTACAATCTTTATCAGCTGTTGCTCTTACCCAATGTGCACTGTACCCATCAGGAAAAACATATTCAACGGTCTTACCTGCAGGCACTTTTATTTTTTTGTATTCATTCCAGCCGTTATGATCTACATCTACTTCCAGGGTTATCGTTACATCCTTATCTGCTGTTAAAGAGATTTTCTTTTTATCATAACCAGTCATCAGGTATGGAAGTGATGGTTGTTTTGCTACTACCTGACTGTTTTTCCAAACACCACCTTCACCAACAGGCTTGCCTAATTTCCAAACATCATCAATACCACCAAACCAAAGACCGTTGCTGTTATTAGTACTGTTGAAATAATGTCCGTCTTTTGCAGCATTTATTTTTGTTCCGCTTATCACCAATAAACCACGCCAAGTACAGTAATCAATAATTTTCTTTTTATGTGTTGTAATTGGGCGGATGGCTGCAAAGCCAGACTCTCTTCCTATTTCATACAAAGTGCCATGCGCATTCAACATATATCTTTCCGATTCCAATTCTCTTGCATTACGATAAGAAAATGTTTCATACTTGGCTGAGGTTTTAGGTAAACGAAAAGTACCCGTCTTATCTTTTACAATCACTGATGCTTCATCTACTTCAAAATCTTTCTTGAAGGAAAGTAACTTCTCCATTTGTTTGGTACTGTCGGCAACAGCAGTCATAAATTCAAGTTTCTCATCTAACTCCGCATATTCTTTTTTACCGTTACTGATATTGAGCACTTGTAAATTTTTATTATGCCCTGCAGGACGAATTAAATTTGTATGTACATCTCCTGCTTCATCAATACCTGCAATTGAATTAAACATTGCATCCTGTTTTACATGCGGTTTACCGGTAAAATGAAAGAATGCTGAAGCTGTGCAATTTTTATTTGACTTTACTCTTATCCAGTTTGCAGAAAAATCAGCAGGGAAAATAAGATATTGGTAACCTTTTGCAGCAACAGTGATTGTTTTATTGGTCTCCCATTTGTTATTACCTGCTTTGTCAATTTCCAATGTAAATGTTACTGCTTCTGTTGCATCATGACTAAGATGCAGTATTTTTTTACCAAAGCCATTCACTAAAAAAGCATCTGAAGGCTCGCCTGCTTTTACTGCATCTTTTATCCATGGTCCGCCCCAACCATTTGTTGCGCCCCATTGTTTCAGATCGGCAAAATTTCCAAACCATAAATTGGATTGCGAACGGCCGGCCATTGGATTTTCAAGAATGGAAGTTTCATCTGTTGCAATGACCAGCTTCCCATTCCAGTTACAAAAATCAGGAACATAACGAAGGTGATTGCTGATAGGTGAAATACCTCCTGTGTTTTTGTAAGAAAATGTTTTAGGAAAGTCATAGAACATTCCAAACATATCCATCAGCATTTTATTGTTACCAACTTCTCTTATACGTGGCCACTCGGTAAACCATCCGCCCAATCCTTCATACGTGCGGGTTGATTTTGGCAAACGGAAAGTGTACCATTTACCATTATCCAATAATTTTAAAATAACGGAACGTTTATCCCAACCCATACTCCATGCCGGAGCATTATCATCGGGTGAACCATAAATACCACCCGGGCCTGTTACATCGGTAAATTGTCTTCTTTCAATGATCCTCCATTCTTTTCCATCCCACTCAGCTAATACACCTTTCTCTTCATCATTTTTTGGTGCACCGCCAGCTTTCAGATCTTCATTTCCTATATCAAAAACTTTATGCTCGCCATTGTTCGCAATGATCAATCTCTTTTGTGCAGTATAACCGCCTTTTCCATGCCAACCGGGTACTGGTTTATTGAAAAGTTTTTTTACCGCAAGCGTGTGCACATTCACTTCATACAGCATACCTTCCATGTCATAGAAATAAACCATGTTGGCAGGGTCAAATAAATGTCTTGCAGTTGCAGTCATTCTTCCGGGCATCACTGTGAGAGGTACAACTCTTACTTTTCCATTAGCATCTATAAAATAAGAACCGGTAATCAACTGATTTGATTCTTTATGTATCATCCTGTTTGCAGGTGTTCCTCCAACGCTTTCGGGATGAATAATCATATTCAAATTTGAATCGATGCTGTAAAGTTTATCTGAACTTCCATTCGGGCAATGTGGTGAATAAGTAACCATCCACAATTTACCGGCCCATGGCACTGTGGCACCAATACCCACCTCTCGGCCTTCTAACTTTTTATCATAGTTTACATCTGTCCCAACTGGTTCGCATGCTGTTGATCCGCCTTCATTAAACACAGTAAGATGCGGATATACACCACTGATCTGTAACGGTTTTTTTGATGATGGTTTCAGCGCAATGCCTTTTGTTGTAGTTGTTTGAGCCGTTAATGTTGCAGCAGCAATTATGGCTATTGCGCACATAACGCTCCCTGCTGAAAATTTCTTTCGCTTCATATCTTAAAAATTAATTGAATTATATTTTTGAGTGCTTGCGCTTACTGATAGTTTGGATTTTGTGTAAGACCAGGATTTTGTATACGGTCAACATTTGGGATGGGCCATAAGTATTGCCTGTTTTTATCGAAGTTTCGGTCTGCCAGTTTTTTTACATCAGTGCCAAAAACAGAGTAATCAGGAACACCATCATCATCCAACGGTGTAACGCCGGGGAAAGGCCATTTGCTTCGGTTTTGTGCTGCAGGATCAGGCAATCCAATCACCGGTTTTGTTAATGCTTTTTCTGCAAGCTTCCAGCGGATAAGATCCATATAACGCAAGCCCTCCAAAGGAAACTCTACTCTTCTCTCTCTGCGGACAATCCTTTTCAATTCAGTTGCATTGACTGTTGTTACTGAGGGATAAGATGCAACTGCTGTTACAGCTACACCATAAGCTCTTGCACGTACCAAATTAATTGCGTTGAGAACAGATGCATCGATTTCGCCCAATTCAATTTTTGCTTCAGCATATGTCAATAATATTTCTGCATACCTGAATAAAATAGCATCATTATCTTCTCTTAAACGATCGGCCCATGTCTGATCAATTCCTTTGCGCCATAAAAAACCGGTAAAGCTTGCAAACTGAGCAACAGCACGTGTGTCTCTGTTACTCACTCTCCTGTTTTCTTTTGAACTGAATACAGTTAATGTATCGGGATGTGGTTGATAAGAATAACCTAACCATTGTGTATTGAATTCAACAATGTTTGCAGTAAGACGTGGATCACGGTTTGCAAACGGGTTCTTCGGATCGTATAAAGGCGATTCATCAATAGGTAATCCATCTCTGCATTCATACGAATCAAAAATTTCACGTGTTGGAATCTGGGCACCGAAACCACCTGCATTTCGGCAAATAAAGTCCTGCACAAACCCACCGGCATTAAATACTTTTTGCGCTTCATCTCTCGGAATGCTGATGATGATTTCTTTACTTGTTTCACCTGCTTTCAGAAACAGATCACGATAGCTTGCATGTAAAGTATATGTACCTCCTGTTGCCAACTGCATAACTGCAGCTGCAGCATCTCTTGCTATATCCCATTTACCTTCATACAACGCAATCCTTGCTTTAACCGCAAGTGCCGAACCTCTTGAAAAACGCTTAACCTGCGAAGTTGTAAATGATACAGGAAGATTTGCTATAGCAAAATCAAGATCTGCAAAGATGAAAGTCAACACCTCACTCTTCGCTGTTCTAGTAACATCATAAGCTTTCGAAATTTCAATAGGTTCTTTTATTAAAGGCACATCACCAAAATGGGTAATTAAACGTCCGTATTCGTAAGCACGCACCAAACGAACTTCTGCTTCAAGCCTTGTTATAACAGAAGCAGGTGTATTGGCTGCTGCACGATCTTTATTTGCAATAAATGCATTCGCCCTTGCAATTGCTTTGTAAGCATTCGTCCATAAACTCAAAGCAACCGCATCATCGGCATTCATGGTACCAAAGGTTACGGTATTGCCTAACTGTGCACGATGCCATGCATTATCACTAAAGTATTCATTATCGTTTGCCCAGAAATCGGCACGGTAAAGATCATTCACCGCAAGTTCGAGTTCTGTCTGGTTTGAATAGAAACCACCTGTTGATGGTTCTGAAAGCGGATTAAGATCAAGCTTGGTGCAGGCACTCAAAGCTGTTGATAGTAATAAAGCAAAATATATTTTTTTCATTGTTGTTTTATTTAGCAGTAACAATCGGTTAAAACTTAACGGTTATACCACCCATGATTGTTGTAACAATCGGGTAACCTAAATTGGCCGCTTCAGGATCAGCACCAATGTATTTCGGGAAATGATGAATAGAGAACAAATCATTTACAGCAGCATAAAAGCGGATCGATTGAATAGCAGCACGCTTCAGTAATGCCTGCTTCATGTTGTAACCAAGCGTAATATTCTTAACTCTGAAATATGCACCGTTCACAAGCCAATGATCTGACACCAGGTAGTTGTTGCCGTTTGATGTTCTTGATAAACGGGGAAATGTTGCTGCTTTATTTTGTTCTGCAGAATTGTTGACACTCCACAAACGTCCTACCATTGCGCTTGGCATATTACCAAATGCTTCAGCAAATGGTTGTATAGATTCACTTGGTAATAAACTCAGTTTTTTACCTACTCCCTGAAATACCAATCCGAAATCAAAATTCTGATAGTCGAGACGGATGTTACCACCATAAATATATCTTGGCAATGAACCGCCTAATACTTCTCTGTCTTTATCTGAACTGATACTGCCATCTTTATTCAAATCATTATACTTCATATCACCCGGCTTTGTATTAGGGAAGATCGGGCTTGCTGCTACTTCTGCTGCATTCTGGAAAATACCGCCTGATCTGTAACCATACCACGAATTAAATTCATAACCTTTCAGGTTTACAATACTTCCTAATGAGCCGGGGTTACTGATTGTAATTACTTCTGTTTTTGCATCAGACAGGTTTGCAGCTACAGAATAATTCAGCTTACCAAAATGATCTCTCCATCCTATTTCAAGCTCCCAACCTTTTGCACCTATTGTACCGAGGTTATCGTATGGATCATTAAAGCCAACATAGTTTGGAATATCAGATATGAGAAGAATATCTCTTGTTCTGCGAACAAAATAATCTGCAGTAACAGTAAGTCTGCTGTTAAGTAATGTCATGTCAACACCAACATCGGTAGTGCTGGTTGTTTCCCAACTGATATCTTCAATGGCAAAATCAGTTTGTGCATAACCTGTAAGTGGCACAACTGCAGTCCCCTGATAAAACAAAGCTGTGCTTGCAGCAAGTGAGGCCTGGTAAGGATAATTACCGATACGCTCGTTACCTGCTTCGCCGTAAGAAGCACGCAGTTTAAGAAATGAAAGCCATTTCACATCTTTCAAAAATGTTTCTTCTGAAAGCACCCAACCTGCAGACACAGAAGGGAACATTGCATCACGATAATTCTTTCCAAAGCGTGAAGATTTATCGTAACGTATATTACCCTGAACAAAATATCGATCATTAAAACTATAATTCACTCTTCCAAAAAAAGAACGCAGTGCCGATTCTGAAGCATTACCTGAGTTGTCACGAAACTCCTGCGAACCAACACTCAGGTAGGGAAATGTTGTTAACGGAAAGCCATCTCTTGATGCAGAAATCGATTCGAAGTAATTATAATTTTCTTCATAACCTGCCAATGCCTCAATGCTGTGATACTTACCAATTTCTTTGCGATAGTTTGCAAGAAACTGTCCGTTCATGATCAGGTTTTCTGTGCGCCCTTCGTTTAAGAAAGTAGTTGAACGGAGGTTTGTGAAAATTACACGTGACGGATCATTTATATCTGTGAACCTGATTTGTTTTGCAAAGGTTTTATTTTTATCAAAATCAAAACTGGGCGAAATCAAAGCAGTTAATGTAAGATCTTTAATAGGTTTCACATTAATCGCTAACCTGCCAAGCAGTTGGCTTTGTGTACTCTTTCCAAAACCACCTTCATAAATCTGTGCAAGTGGATTACGTCCATCCTTACCCGGAGCATATCGACCGTCAGAATAGTAATCATCATAAATGGGCGGCAGTACTCTTCCTTCATACACAGGGCTGCCAAAACCTGGTGTTGAAACTGTTGATTTTGTTGTGGTACGTCTATATGCAATATCAAGATTTACAGAAATGCGATCGTTGATCTGCAGATCATTGTTGAGACGCACGAGGTAGCGGTTATAATTAAAGTTATCATAAAACGCACCTGCATTCTGATAACCCAACGATGCTTTTGTTTTCAGTTTACCGGTTCCCATTGTAAATACAAGGTCGTGCCGCTCACGTGGTGCAAACCTGTACTTCATTGTTGCACGTTGCCAATCGGTATTTGGAAATCTGTCGGGGCTTACCTTGTTACTGTCTAGATAAGAATTAATGAACGCCTGTGGATATGGCCCTGATGAGGCTCCATCGTTAACCGACTGCTCATTAAAATAGCGCATGTAATCCTGTACACCAACAAAAGATGGTAATGATGTTGGCGTTTGTACAGCATACTCATAATTATATTCAAGACTTGACTGACCATTCTTTGCACGCTTGGTGGTTACCAGTACTACACCGGCCGCACCTCTCGAACCATAGATTGCTGCAGAAGCTGCATCTTTCAACACCGAAATACTTTCAACATCATTTGGGTTTACATTATCGATGCTGTTTACAGGAACTCCATCAACCAAAATCAACGGACTGTTTTCACCGGTAGTTGTAATCCCACGTATACGGATAGACGCACCTGAACCCGGTGCGCCGCTGCTGCGTGTAACAGAAACACCTGAAATACTTCCCTGCAATGCTTCAGACACCTGAACGGTTTGACGGCCGCCAACATCTTTTGCACCAATGGTTGATACAGAGCCAGTGAGATCTTTCTTCTTTTGAGTACCATAACCTACTACTACTACTTCATCCATCCCTTTAACTTCAGCAGTAAGGCGGATAGAAAGATTGTCTTCTGTAATATCCACAGTTGTGGTTCGGTAATTCACAAAGGTTATGGTCAATTTTTTTACAGATGTGGCAACCTGTAATGTGAATTGACCTGATTCGTTTGTTGTTGTACCAACAGTGGTGCCCTCTGCTACCACACTGACACCTGCTAATGGCAGATTGCTGGTGGCATCGGTTACAGTACCCTTTATTGTTTTGTTTTGTGCCAGCACGGGTAGTGTAAGTAAAAGGCAGAGGGAAAAGAATAGCAGCAGTTTTTGTTTCATTTTGCAATCGTTTTTGGATTTGAGCCTTTAACAGGAAAGGCTTAAATAATAAATGAGGATATAAATTTAGATTTGCAGTACAGGGTATTCCAACTTTTGACCTGTGCAATACCCAACCAAAAGTTTGAACAACTTAACTAACTGCAAATAAGTACTTTGCATACCCATGCCACAGCAAAATGAACAATATGAAAGCAAGGAATCGTTCTATCATTTAGACCTTTGTTGCCGTATGGCAGCAGAAAAAATTGGGAAGGCCTCATTTGAGAGCTGGACCAATGGAGATTACCTGCGTTTAAGTGGCCAGCTTTTCAGACAAACTAATGTGCAGATAAGCCCAAGTACATTGAAGCGCATTTTCGGCAAACTTAAAACAACCGACAGGTACTACCCTCAAAAAGCAACACGTGATGCACTTGTGCAATACAGTGGTTATAGCGATTGGGATGCGTTTTTAGCAAAACACCCTAAACCTGTAGCAACTAAAGAAGAGGAGCCGGTTGCTGAGGCAACAAAAAATATTTCAGCAAACCCGGTTTCTAAACAAAGAAGGAATATCTACATTATAATTGCGCTGTTACTGATCGCTGTAATTATATTTTGGGTTTTGCAAAAAAACAAATCAGTCCAAAGCGTTACTTCTGCTGATGTCGACTTGCTTTGTAGTAAGCCGGAAGGTGAAGCACCTCACTCAACTACATTTACCATAAAACTTGCAAATAGTTTTAAAGGAGATAAAGACAATTTTACGATTGATTTTGGTGACGGTCGACGGGAGAAAGAAATAGATGAAGGTTTAACTATTTCACATTTTTACGAAATACCTGGTCGGTACTATGCACTTTTGAAATATGATGGTATACCTGTTGACTCTGTATCGGTTTATCTCAAAACAAATGGATGGACAGCTACCGCACAAATTCAATTCGACACTGCAAAAGTTTATCCTGTTAATATTAATCGCTATACCAAAACCGGAAAGCTTGAAGTAATGGCAGAGGAAGTAAGCGCTGCAGGTGTTGACACAAGCAAAGCCTTTTTTGTACATTTCGTAAACACAAAACCGTTACCGGTTGATGCTGATAATTTTGAGTTGAATCTTTGGTTAAGCACTTCTCTTCCCCGCCCGGGAATACGTTGTTCGCAGGCAGACATAACAGTTTATGGTGAACAATCTAGCCACTTCGCCAGGTTCATTAAACCAGGTTGTGTAAGCTGGTCATTATTAAATTTTTCTGAAATTCATCATGAAGGCGAAAGAGAAGACCTGAGTTTTCTTGGCGTAGACCTCACTGCAGGTGGCAGAATAAAATTGAAAGTTGTTAATAAGAAAGCAACACTTTCTATCAATGACAAAATAGTTCATGAAACAACTTACCGCTTTCCACTAAAGAAATTCTATGGCATGCGAATTACGTTTGGAGGAATTGGGGTTATTAACGGATTTGCTTTAAAAGATCTCCAGACCGGGAACATCTACTCAGAAGGTTTAGCGAATATCCAATCTCAATAATTTATTATCGGCTGAAATATAATTGTTCGAAAACTGATAAATGCAATTGAACGGACAATCCGATTTTTGAAGGATTGTCCGTTAAGGTGTGGCGTGGAGCTGAGCGGATTCGAACCGCTGTCCAAACATATTCGCCGAAAGCTTTCTACATGCTTATTTCATGATTGTTTGTCGGCACTGCGCAGGACATGAACTTACCAACGCAATACTTAGCTGAATAGTCTTTTGCAACAGTCACAGCCTTCTGCTACAGCAACCTGTTTTGTGTTTGAGTCGGCGGCGGAACCTGGTAACAGATCAACCTGTTCGGCGGCCCTAATGACTACTTAATCACTGATTAAGCGGCCATGGCATACTGTGTATTGCCATTTGAGTTTTTGAATATTCAGATTAAAGTGCTAATTATCCAACGCACTGCATGCTTACACCTTCAAAGATCTATGCTGTCAAAACCAGGCAGCCCCATGTTGAAATACGAAGTTGGAAGTACAAAGTATTTTCGGACAGCAAAAATACATTTATTTCTGTTGACAAACGCCAAAGAAAAACCATGCAGCATTCTTTCTTAGTTTTACAGCATGGCAGAAACGATCAAAGCGGAATCATCCTACAGGCAACGGATCAACGACCTAAACATCAAACTCAATCATTTACTGAAACGTAAACAGCTCCTTGGGTGGACAAGATTTGGCCTTTTAGCAATAACTGCATTACTCATCTGGCTGCTTTCATCTTATGGTATTTTTGTTTCAGCAGTTATTTTTTTCATCGGGTTGGCGATCTTTTTATTAGCCGTGCGAAAAGATCTTGCAAACAAAGACGCCATCAGTCACCATGAACGCTTGATCGCTATAAACGAACAGGAATTACTTTACCTGCAACACAAGTACACACATCAAAAAGATGGCAGTGAATTTTATAAAGATGAACATCCTTACGCAGGTGATCTTGATATTTTCGGTAGGGCATCTCTTTATCAATACATCAACAGAACACACTCTCAACAAGGCAATCGATTGCTTGCAGATTGGTTGCTTGCTCCTGCAACACCTGAAGTAATCCAGGCACGGCAAAAAGCTGCGCAGGAATTAATGCAACAAATTAACTGGAGGCAGGAGCTGCAGGCGCATGGCTCTTCTTCTACCATTACTGTTGCAACCGAAAAAAAAATGGAAGAATGGTTAAAAGAAGACAACCAGTTCATCGATAAAAAAATATGGCAGATTGTTCGTTATATTTTACCAGTTGCTGCAACAGGCGCATTGATCTCTTTTCTATATGATATAATTACTTATCAGCGATTTCTTCAATCGTTGCTTGTCTTCACTATCACTGCTTTTGCCATCACACGTTTGATTGTTCCACTCTATCGCAAGTTGAATAAGATCACCGAACAGATGGAGGTGCTTTCGAACAGCATTGCCTGTATTGAGCAGGCAGAATTTAAAGACCCATTGCTGGTTGAACTGAAACATCAATTTCATTCCGGTTCAAACAAAGCGTCACAACAGATACTGCAACTGAAGAACATTTTTAACCGGTTCGATTATCGTTTAAATCCTGTTGTATTTATTCCACTGAATATTTTTCTGCTGTGGGATCTGCAACAGGTACTTCAACTTGAGAAGTGGAAGCAAAAAAATAATCAGCAGATCAATCATTGGTTTCATTCATTAGCTGAACTGGAGGCACTGAACAGCATTGCAATACTTGCATTCAATCATCCGCACTGGACTTTCCCGCAATTAAAAACAGATGATCCAACTTTTATTGCTGAACAATTAGGCCATCCGTTAATTGATGAGCAAAAGAATGTATTGAATGATTTTTCAACGATCGGCAAAGAACAGATCAATCTCATCACAGGTTCAAACATGGCCGGCAAGAGTACATTCCTGCGAAGTGTGGGTGTAAATATGGTATTAGCTGCAATGGGTGCGCCTGTTTGTGCAAAGCAATTAACCGTAACTCCGTTGAAAGTAATGAGCAGCATGCGAATTAAAGATAATCTTGAAGAAAGCACTTCCACGTTTTATGCTGAGCTGAAAAAACTGAAGCAGATTATTGATGCAGTGAACAACAACGAAGCTGTATTTATTTTGCTCGATGAGATTTTACGTGGTACCAATTCAAACGACAGACACACGGGTTCAAAAGCATTGATCAAACAATTACTGCATCACAAAGCAATGGGCATTTTAGCAACGCATGATCTGGAGCTGGCAAATCTTGCACATGAATTTCCTGCCGGTATTCATAATTATCATTTCGATGTGCAGGTAAATGCTGATGAATTATACTTCGACTATAAATTAAAAAGAGGCATCTGCCAAAGCATGAATGCCTCTATCTTAATGAAGAAAATAGGCATCGAGTTATAAGGAGAATGTTTGATGTATGATGGATGATGTACGAACCTGATTAAATTGTATTTCCTGTAATTCTAAATTGCCTGCAAAAAAAATGAGAAAGCAACAACGCTTTCTCATTTTTAATTATCACATAAATAATTATCAATTCTATTTATTCCAGCCAAACAGATCGTTTCCGTTTGCATAGATCAACAATCCAAACAGGATCACCATACCAACGATTTGTGCATATTCTAAAAACTTCTCATTTGGTTTACGTCCGGTGATCATCTCAATCAAAGTAAACAAAACGTGTCCACCATCCAATGCGGGAATTGGCAACAGGTTCATGAATGCAAGAATAATGCTGAACAGTGCAGTAATGCTCCAAAAACTTTCCCAATCCCAAACAGCAGGAAAGATTGACCCCATTGATTTAAACCCGCCAATGCCTTTGTATGCTTCAGTATCAGGATTAAGAATCAATTTAAACTGATCAATATAATCACCCAGCTTGCGGAATGTTTTACTTACACCTGCAGGGAACGATTCGAAGAACCCATAACTGTGATGTTCAATTTTGATCACACCCATATCAGCATATTGCTGATGTGATAAATAAGGAATACCTGCACGGCCTTCTTTATCAACTTTTGTTGTAAGCTGTAATGTATCGTTCTTACGTACAACAGTCATTTGGGCCGTTGCACTCTTCTTTTGTTGAAAAAGAGGAGGCATTTCATCGTAAAAGGAAACCAGCTTCCCATCTACTGCAATAATTCTGTCGTACTCCTGCAAACCTGCCTGTTTGCCGAAGGCAGTATCTTTTGGATCGTATGCACCAACAACAGATGGTATGCGGTATGCTAATAATCCTCTTCTTCTTTTACTTTCAACCAGTTTGCCTACAAGACGAACAGGAATATTTACTTCCTGTTGTTTACCATTTCTCTCAACTAAAATTGTTCCACCGGAACCGGTAAGTACTTTCAGATTCAGATTTTCGAGATAGTCAATTGATTTGCCATTCACCTGGAGAATTTTATCACCATTGCGCAAACCAATTTCACTCATTAATTTATCCTGTGTCCAGATACCATCTCTCATACTGTTCATTGGTATTCTGTCTTCGCCCCACACAAATAAGATCATTGCGTAAATGATAAAAGCAAGCAACACATTCACCGTTACACCGCCAATCATAATGATCAAACGTTGCCAGGCCGGTTTACTTCTGAATTCCCAATCCTGTGCAGGAAGTTTCATGGCTTCTTTATCCATGCTCTCATCGATCATTCCTGAAATTTTTACATAGCCGCCTAATGGCAACCAGCCGATACCGTATTCGGTTTCGCCAATTTTCTTTTTGAACAACGAGAACCAGGGATCGAAGAAGAGATAGAATTTTTCAACACGACACTTAAACCAACGGGCAGTGATGTAATGACCGAATTCATGAAACACAATAAGAATAGAAAGAGACAATAATAATTGTGCTGCTTTAATTCCGAATTCGGCCCAGTTAATTGCTAACAACATAGTTAATAAATTAGTCCTTGTTTTTCACTTTTTGATATGGAATCAGCAAATATCGCTGAAAAAAGGAAGGTTACTGAGAATTTTTTGTGAATGTTAGAGTTGAATAAGTGAAGCGGTATAGTTGCGGGCTTCGGCATCACTTTCAAAATATTGATCAAGTGTTGGCTTAGCAATAAACGGAACATGATTCATTGTTTTTTCAATGATGTCTGTCATATCTAAAAACCCTACTCTGTTTTTGAGAAAAGCCCATACGGCAATTTCATTGGCTGCATTCATGATACACGGAAGGTTTCCGCCTTTTTGCAATGCATCAATAGCCAACGCAAGGTTACGGAATGTTTTAAGATCGGGTTCTTCAAACGAAAGTGTATTGATCTTTTTAAAATCGTAACGTGGAAAATTATTAGCAAGACGCTGTGGAAATGACATAGCATACTGAATAGGCAACTTCATATCGGGCAAACCCATTTGTGCTTTAATGCTGCCATCTTCAAACTGCACCATACTATGAATAATACTTTGCGGATGAATAACAACCTGAATTTGCTCTGGTGCAAGATTGAACAACCATTTCGCTTCGATCATTTCCAGGCCTTTGTTCATCAATGTTGCAGAATCGATAGTGATCTTTGCACCCATGCTCCAGTTGGGATGTTGCAATGCATGATCACGTTTTACATTGAGCAAAAAGTTTGGTTTACGGCCACGGAAGGGACCACCACTTGCAGTGAGTATGACCTTATCAATTTTATTGCGATGCTCACCAACCAAACATTGAAAAATAGCTGAGTGCTCACTATCAACAGGTATGATGGGCACACGGTTTTCAACTGCTTTCTGCATCACAATATCACCTGCCACTACCAATGTTTCTTTATTGGCAAGCGCAATTGCTTTTTTATTTTCGATTGCTCTCAGTGTAGGTTTTAATCCTGCAAAACCAACAATTGCAGCCAGCATCATATCATAGGTATCAAATGCTGCAGCTTCTTCCAATGATTGTTCGCCGGTAAAAACTTTTACATCGGTTGAAGCTAATGCCTGTTTAACTTTCTCATATTTCTTTTCATCAACAATCACTACTGCATTTGGATTAAACTGCAGGGCTTGTTTTACCAGGAGTTCATCATTGGTATGTGCAGTGAGAATTTCTACTTCAAATAATTCGGGATTTGCTTCAATTACATCAAGGGCCTGCGTTCCAATGGAACCGGTTGAACCAAATATTGCGATGCGTTTCTTTTGTTGTTCCTGCATAATCTGGGAGTGGAATGGTAGCTGCAAACCTATTGGAAAAACAGTTACATAATATCCGGCTTGGGTCGTTTTAGTTTTCTACCCACTTCATTAACCCATCAGCGATCTTACGATCGTTGCTGAGACGTGGTACTTTATTTTGTCCGCCCAATTTACCGATACTTTTCATGTAATCGATAAATCCATTCTTTTTAACGGGCGTGATCTTTAAAGGTTGCAAAATATTTCCAACAATCAGATCATCGTAATAAATATTCTTATCACGGAGATTATCGTTGAGCCTTGCCGCAAACTGTTCAAGGTTATGTGGTTGATGTTCAAACTCAATAAACCATTCATGGTAACTCTTTCCCTCTCCCTGCTGGATCATGGGTGCGACTGTAAACTCGGTAATATGAATGTTTTCTTCTGTTGCTGCTTTCATTAAGCTTTGCTCCACTTCTTCGCCAATCACATGTTCGCCAAAAGCAGAAATAAAATGTTTAATACGGCCAGTAACAACCAGTCTGTAAGGATTGGTGGAAACAAATTTCACGGTATCACCAAGATTATAAGACCAAAGCCCGGCATTGCTATTAATGATGAGGGCATAGTTTTCACCCACTTTCACATCATGAAGAGATAAGCGGGTTGGATTATCTTTGTGAATTTCAGCAGCAGGCACAAACTCATAAAAAATACCATCGTTGGTATTTAATAACAACCCTTCAGCTTCCTGCGAATCCTGGAAGGCGAAAAAACCTTCGCTGGCAGGGAATACTTCAATCGTATCTACTTTGCGGCCAATACTTTCAAAAAGCTTGGCTTTATAAGGTTCAAAATTCACCCCGCCCTGGATCATGACATTGAAATTCGGGAAGATTTCCCCTACTTTTTTGCCTGTCCGATTGATCAGTTCATCAAAATACATCTGCATCCAAGGTGGAATACCGCTGATGAGGGTCATATTCTGGTTAATAGTCTCATCCACGATCTTTCCAAGCTTGGTTTCCCAATCTTCAATACAATTTGTCTCGTAAGAGGGAAGCTGGTTGGTGCGTAGGTATTTCGGGATGAGATGATTTGAAATGCCACTCAATCGGCCGGTTGGAATATTTCCTACCCTTTCAAGCTCGGGGGAGCCAGACAAGAAAATGAGTTTTCCATCAAAAAAACGGGTGTTTCCGGTTTCAGCTGCATAACAAAGGGCTGAGTTTCTTGCCGTACCGAAATGATTTCCAACCGATTCTTTGGTGATGGGGATGTATTTCACCCCGCTTGTTGTGCCCGAGGTTTTAGCAAAGTACATGGGCATTCCTTTCCATAGAACATTATGCTTGCCTTCGATGATCTTGTCGATCCATGGCCGGATCTGCTCATAATCCCTGATGGGAACCGCCTGCTTATATTCATCGTAGCCATTTACTTTCGCTAAACCCAACTCTTTGCCGTACTCGGTATCCTTGCCTGTTTTGAGGAGTTGTTTCAGGATCTGGTCCTGATCGGCAAGTGCCGTAAGCTTATTTTTTTGGATCGATTTATAGATATAGCCTGCAAACGGCTTAGCAAGCACTGATTTAATTTTCATTCCGAAACCCAGTTTGAGCACACAAATGTAGCTTTACCAGCTCAAAGCATCCCGTTAAAATCAGAGCAAATTTTTTAGGTTGAAACTTGTTTTCAAAGCAATTTTATCCCTACCTTTGCAGCCCTAATATTGGAAAGTTATGTTTGCAGTAGTTAAAATAGCCGGTCAGCAATTTAAAGTATCAGAAGGTCAGAGCCTGTACGTTCCTCACATTGAAGGTAACGCTGGTGATCAAGTTGAGTTTTCTGATGTATTATATGTTGATACAGATGGAAAGATCAGTGTTGGTGCTGATGCGAAAGTGAAAGTGAAAGCAGAGATCGTTGCTGAAAGAAAAGGCAAAACAGTGATCGCTTTTAAAATGAAACGTCGTAAAGGTTTCCGTAAGAAGAAAGGTCACCGTACGCTTTATACACACATCAAAGTAACTGGTATTGCGTAAAATTTGAAGTTGGACTTCGGATTTATAAATTCTAAAATTTTCAAATTCTTATAAAATGGCACATAAAAAGGGTGAAGGTAGTGTAAAGAATGGTCGTGATTCACAAAGCAAACGCCTTGGTGTAAAGATCTATGGTGGTCAACCTGCTGCTGCTGGTAACATCATTATTCGTCAGCGTGGAACCGTGTATCATCCAGGTAAAAACGTTGGTGTAGGTAAAGACTTTACCATCTTTGCAATAGCTGATGGTGTTGTAGAATTTAAAAAAGGTAAGAACAATAAGACTTTCGTTTCTGTTGCCCCGGTTGAGGCAGGTGCTTAAAAAAATTTTTTTAAATAAAAAATTTTTTTATTTTTACCCTGTTAAGTTTTTTTACTAACTATTAAATTCTAAAAAAAATGGCAACAAAAAAGAAAGCCGCTAAAAAAGCTGCTCCTAAAAAAGCTGCGAAAAAAGCCGCTCCTAAAAAGAAAGCTGCTAAAAAAGCTGCTCCTAAAAAGAAAGCTGCTAAAAAAGCTGCTAAGAAAAAATAAGATTCTAACGAATCAAAAAAGAAACCTCCTGATTACAGGAGGTTTTTATTTTTCCAGAATGTTTGTACGTTCTACTTGTTTAGATTGAAAAGACTATCGGCAAACTCATGTTTATCGAATACCAGCAGATCTTCTACTCTCTCACCCACACCAATAAACTTAACCGGTATTTTGAACTGGTGAGCAATTGCCAATACAACTCCACCTTTAGCCGTACCATCAAGCTTGGTGATCACCAAACCGGTTACATCTGTTGCAGCTGTAAAATGCTTTGCCTGCTCAATGGCGTTCTGCCCGGTTGATCCATCGAGCACCAATAGAACATCATGTGGTGCATCAGGAATTACTTTTTGTATTACTCTTTTGATCTTACTTAATTCTTCCATCAGGTGAGTTTTGGTATGTAAACGACCTGCCGTATCAATAATCAACACATCAATATCTTTTGCAACAGCGCTGCTTACAGCATCAAACGCAACGGATGCAGGATCGCTACCCATCTCCCGTTTTACAATAGGCACACCTGCACGTTCACTCCAGATTGTTAGCTGATCAACAGCTGCTGCACGAAAAGTATCAGCTGCACCAAGCATAACTTTCTTACCGGCTTGTGAAAAATGATGAGCTAGTTTGCCAATGGTTGTTGTTTTACCAACACCATTCACACCAACCACCATCAATACAAATGGTCTTTTGCCTGCAGGCAAATCAAAGTTTGAGTAAGTGGTATCAGCAGGAGCATCAACCAATATGTTTTCAATCTCCTGCTGAAGTATTGAATTAAGTTCTGATGTATTTATGTATTTATCTTTTGCAACACGTGCTTCAATACGTTCAATGATCTCAACAGTTGTTTCAATACCCACGTCGGCGCTCACTAATGCTTCCTCCAGGTTATCGAGTACTTCTGCATCAACAGTACTTTTTCCTGCCACCGCTCTTGCAATTTTGCCGAGAAATCCTTCCTTGGTTTTTTCAAGTCCCTGGTCCAGGCTTTCCTTTTCTTTCTTTCCGAATAGCTTTCCAAAAAATCCCATCGTTTATGTTTTACATTACAATATTACAATGAACCATGAAGAGTATAAAAACAACAAAGCCGCTCCATGTTTAAGAACTTGGAACAGCTTTGTAATATACTGATCAGGTATAAGTTATTTTTGAGCCAGGTAATCCTTCACCTTATCCTTGTGCACAATTTGCTCCTTAAAGGTATATGCACCAGATTTAGGACTGCGTACGGCCCTGATTACTTTCGTCCAGTTTTTAGATTCTGCCGCTGCTTTGGCGTCTTTAATCTTTGCGTTCTTTGAAGCTGCTTTTGCCATGACTTCTTAATTTTTAACCCAGTGGGTCAGTTTGAATAATTCAAATGTGCACCAAGCACATTATTTGATTTCTTTGTGCGTCGTTACTTTTTTCAGAATTGGGTTGAATTTTTTCAACTCCAGACGCTCCGGTGTGTTCTTTTTATTCTTGGTGGTGATATAACGACTTGTACCAGCCTGACCTGAAGTCTTGTGCTCTGTACATTCGAGGATCACCTGAACACGATTACCTTTCTTTGCCATTTTAGCTCAATTTAAATATGCTTATTAAATATGTTCTCCTCTTGCTCTTAATTCCTTCACTACATTGTACAATCCTCTTTTGTTGATTGTACGGATAGCTTCAGTAGAAACTTTAAGTGTTACCCACTTATCTTCTTCAGCCAGGAAGAAACGCTTTGTTTGCAGGTTAGGCAAAAAACGACGCTTTGTCTTAATATTTGAGTGCGACACCTTGTTTCCACCAACCGGCACCTTTCCTGTAAGCTGACAAACTCTAGCCATGATACAAATTTTTTGGACGGCAAAGGTAGGAGAATTCAGCTAAAAAATTGAAATAAAATCTGTTTTTTCTTTGAAGGATTTGGCTCCCAGGCCAACTTGTGTAAAACTCGGGCATATTTGCATAGGTTTGCAGGCTTAAAACCAGAAATTCATGGCAGATCATAAAGTAGTGACCCGATTTGAAGGCGGTATGCGTTTCAACAGCCAGGTCGATAATCACACCATTATAATAGATACTCCTGAAAACGATGGGGGCACGAACATGGGCCCCCGCCCCAAAAAACTCATGCTCTCTTCACTTGCCGGCTGTACCGGGATTGATGTGGTAGGTATACTCAATAAAATGCGGGTTGAATTCAGCGATTTCAGCATGGATATTGAAGCCGACCTGAGCGATGAATCTCCCAAGACCTATACTGACGTTAAGATCACCTATATTATTAAGGTAAAAGAAGAAGACCAGGATAAAGTTAAAAAGGCTGTACTGCTTTCAAAAGAGAAATACTGCGGTGTAAGCGCCATGTTCAGCCAGTTTGCTGATATGGATTATGAGATCCTTTTTCTCTGATAAAAGTCTGAACAATTAATCTGTTGCTGAACAATCTGCTTCCTTATTTTTGCCGCCATGGCAAAGGCAGGCGCAGATACTCCATTGATGCAACAACACAAGGCGATCAAGGCAAGATATCCTGATGCAATTCTATTATTCCGGGTAGGTGATTTTTATGAAACCTTTGGTGAGGATGCAATCGTCACGTCACGTGTACTCGGCATAACATTAACCAAACGGAACAACGGCTCTGTTGATAGTAATGAACTGGCCGGTTTTCCTCACCATGCATTAGACACCTATTTACATAAGTTAGTAAAGGCTGGTCATCGTGTTGCCATCTGCGACCAATTGGAAGATCCTAAACAGGCCAAAGGAATTGTAAAGCGTGGTGTAACTGAACTCCTCTCCCCCGGTACTGCCACCAATGATAAATTATTGGAACACGACAGTAACAATTTTCTTGCTGCCATTCATGAAGAGAATGAACGATATGGTCTTGCTTTTACCGATATCAGCACCGGCGAATTTTTTATTGCTGAAGGCAACAAGGAATATGCTCATAAACTGTTGCAGAGTTTAAAACCGGCTGAAGTTGTTTTTCAACGCAACAAACAAAAACAATTCAAAGAAAATTTCGGACCTAAATTCTATACTTACCATTTAGAAGAATGGATCTTCAGCGAAGCATACGCCACTGAATTATTACTTAAACATTTTCAAACACATTCATTAAAAGGATTTGGTATTGAAGAACAAAAGCTGGGAACTATTGCAGCCGGAGCTGTTCTTCATTATTTGAGAGATACAGAACATCCAAACCTGAATCATATCACTTCAGTTCAACGATTGGATGAAGCTGATTATTTATGGATGGACCGCTTTACCATTCGTAATCTTGAAATACTTGGCAGCAATGCAGATGGAGGCAACTCTTTACTGAAAGTGCTCGACAATACTGTTTCGCCAATGGGAGCAAGATTAATGCGCCGCTGGATGGTATTACCATTGAAAGATATGGAACGGATCAACGAACGGTTAGATGCTGTGCAATCGTTGATACTTGAAACAGAACTTCGCAAGCAACTTCAATCGCTTATTAAACAAAGTGGTGATGTGGAGCGATTGGTAGCAAAATTGCCACTAAAGAAGATCAACCCAAGAGAAATTCTTCACCTGGCGAAAGGATTAGGCTTTGCAGAGAAGATAAAAGAACAATGCGCCACCTCTTCAAATAGTTACTTGAAACGTTTGAGCGATACCATCAATCCCTCACATTACATTGCGGAAAAAATTCTGAAAGAAGTTGTTGAAAATCCACCTGTGATGATCAGCAAGGGAGATGTGATAAGAGATGGTATTAACAGTGAGCTGGATGAACTCAGGCGCATTGCCCATCATGGTAAAGAATATTTAGTAGAGATACAACAACGTGAAAGCGAAGCAACAGGTATCCCTTCTTTAAAGATCGCTTTCAACAATGTGTTTGGCTACTATTTAGAAGTAACAAACACGCATAAAAACAAAGTACCGGCTGAGTGGACAAGAAAACAAACACTGGCCAATGCTGAACGTTATATTACACCTGAATTAAAAGAATACGAAGAGAAGATCACCGGTGCAGAGGAGAAAATATTAAAGATCGAATCAGAACTGTTTGAAAAAATATTGATCGAGCTGCAGGAATATATCGGCCCTATCCAAACTAATGGACAGGTAATGGCCATTCTTGATTGCCTCTGTTGTTTTGCAGAAAATGCATTGCAGTTTAAATATGTTCGACCACAGATACAAGATGATGCAACATTGGAATTGAAAGATGCACGTCATCCGGTAATTGAACGTCATCTTCCCGTTGGCGAAAGTTATATTGCCAACGATATTGTACTGGACAAAGAACAACAGCAGATCATCATTCTCACAGGTCCGAACATGAGTGGTAAAAGTGCCTTGCTGCGTCAAACAGGATTGATTGTGCTAATGGCCCATATGGGAAGTTTTGTTCCGGCTAGTGCTGCTACTATTCCATTGACTGATAAAATTTTTACCCGTGTTGGTGCCAGCGATAATTTAAGTGGTGGCGAAAGTACATTCATGGTGGAGATGAATGAAACAGCGAGCATTATCAACAATCTTTCATCACGCAGTTTGATACTGCTCGATGAAATTGGTCGTGGTACATCTACCTACGACGGTATTTCCATTGCGTGGAGTATCGCTGAATTTCTGCATCAATCTTCTTATCAACCCAAAACATTATTCGCTACACACTATCATGAACTAAATGAATTGGAAGAAAAATTTCCACGTATTAAAAATTATCATGTCACCAACAAAGAGGTTGGTAACAAGGTCATTTTCTTACGAAAACTCGCACCTGGTGGAAGCACTCACAGTTTTGGTATACATGTAGCAAAGATGGCCGGTATGCCGGTTTCATTGATCAACCGTGCCAATGAAATTCTTAAACAACTCGAAGATCAACGCAGCAGTGGCGATATTAAAGACCAACTGAAACAATTGCCTGTACAAAAAATGCAGTTGAACATTTTTGACATACACTCGCAAACATTTGATGAAATAAGAACCATGCTCGATGGTATAGATATCAATCGACTCACACCTGTCGAAGCATTACTAAAGTTGCAAGAGATAAAACAACGGTTAAATTGATAATTTAAATATGATAATAAAAATTATCATATTCAGTTCTACATAATATAACACTTGTTTATTGTAGCTTAGCAGCGGATGTATATTCGTTTTAAACAGAAAAATTTTAAAACCTGGATACAGGAGCTGAGCCAGGTCACTGGCATCAAAGCAAAACACAGCCTGCTTACGTTAACTGAAACCTTTGGCAACGGTTATTGCTTTGCTGACAGTATAGACCGCACATTCTCCTATGTAATGATGGATGTTGAGCTGAACAGTGATTGCACTCTGCACCGTGTCAGCAACAACCAAATGGGTTTACTGATTTTCTTCAACCAAACACAGATCAGCGATTATATCCGACTTCGACATAAAAAAGATTCGCTTACCGATAGCCTCAACAAAAAACGCAGTAATATTTTTGTTTCATCTACAAATACAGAACTGGAAGTGAACTATCGTGCCGGTTCAAAATTGAAGCGGCTGGGTATTTATTTATCACCCCAATGGATAGCCGATCATTTCGATGCCAACACCAAACTCCAGGTTGAATTACTAACCAGCCAGGGACTTGAGCTGATCGAGAAACTTCCCATCAACCAGGAAATACAAGAGAAACTAAACCGCATTTTTGATACACAACTTAGCAGCGAACCTGATAGACTTGCTTTGAAAAGCAGGATCATACTGTTGCTTGAATACTTTTTCAGCACCTACCTGAATGAATCACTGGTGATCAAAAACAAAAAGATCATACCAGATGAAGACATCACACGCCTCCGTAGTATTGAGGCGCTGCTTGTAAATGAAGAGACAGAAAAATTTCCATCGATTATTAAATTGGCACGTATCGCTCAAATGAGCAGCACCAAACTAAAGCAACGCTTTAAACAGGTTTATGGTTATCGCCTATATGAATTCTACAATAAGCAACGGCTGGAAAAAGCAAGAGAATTAATTACCCGTGGCGTAACACCTAAAGAAGCAGGCTACACAATTGGCTTTAGTGATGTGTCAAACTTTACCAAAGCATTTAAAAAAGAATACGGTTTTACACCGGGAACGTTATTTGAGAAATCAACTAAATCCATGCAGTAATGCGGGGTTTATTTTTAGCATATTCATTCTTTATCAACGTCTAAACATTTGGTAACAAAATTTCCCGCATCACCTAAAATAAAAAATCCCCACACAACATGTGCAGGGATTTACGGGAGATTGAAGGGTTTCGAACCCTCGACCCTCAGAACCACAATCTGATGCTCTAACCAACTGAGCTACAACCTCCGTCTTTGGGACAGCAAAAGTAATGGAAATCACTTTTCCAAGCAAATCACTTCTATAGAAATCAAAAAATAAACGTTCTTTGCACCCATTTACAAATTTATGAATTACTGGCTTATACTGATTCCTGTTATTTCTGCTTTTATTGGATGGGTTACTAACTGGGTAGCAATTAAAATGCTTTTTCATCCACGAAATCCTGTTAACGTGTTGGGAATTCGTATTCAAGGTATTTTCCCAAAACGCCAGGAACAATTTGCCGAAAAGCTGGGAAAATTAGTTAGCCGGGAGCTTCTCTCTTTCTCTGATATAGAAGAAAAGATCAGCAATCCTGAAAATCTGAAAAAGGTGTTACCGATGGTTGAAACACATATCGACCATTTTTTGCGGGTGAAGCTCGGCGAAAGTATGCCCATGATCAGCATGTTTATTGGCGATAAAACCATTGAAAAGCTGAAAGTTACTTTTATGGAAGAACTGGAAATCCTATTCCCGAAAGTGATGAAAGATTATACCAACACCCTCAAACAGCAACTTGATCTTGAACATATTGTAACTGAAAAAGTAAAAGCTTTCTCAGGCGATAAGCTTGAAGAAATCCTTTACCAGGTTATGGCCAAAGAGTTCAGGTTTGTCGAGATCATCGGCGGTGTACTCGGCTTTCTGATTGGCATATTACAGGTGCTCCTCACCCTTCTTACGCAATAGTTTCCACTCATCACAAACAAAATGGGGTCGGCAGAACATTTGCCGTCTAAAACGGTTAATTAGTCATTCATACTAAATGAGCTTCATTATTAATCAATTACGCAGAAATTTGCGCCTCAATTCTAAAAAAAGTATCATGAGATTCATCCTAGGTTTTGTTTGTTTATTCCTCAGTCTACATTTAATTGCACAGGTTCCCGGCGGCGGTCGTCCCGGTGGCGGTGGCCAAATGAATATTGGTCGTTTTTATGGCAAGATTGTAGATTCAAAAACAAATAAGCCGATTGACGCAGCGTCAGTTCAACTCTACCAAAACCGGGTTGACACAGCTACGAAAACAAGAAAAGAGCTTTTGGTAAACGGACAATTAACGAAAGCCAACGGCGATTTCAGTCTTGAAGGATTGAGTCCCATGGGTAATTATAAATTATTAGTTACGGCCATAGGTTTTAAAACAATTGAACAAACTATCAGTTTTGGTTTGAAGCCAGGAGGTGCAGCAGAAGATATGATGGCCATGCTCGATAAAGATCTTGGCAACATCAAATTAGAAACCGATGTGCAGCAATTAAGTGAAGTTGTTGTAACGGCTGATAAACCTACATTACAGTTAGGCATCGATCGTAAAATATTTAATGTTGAAAAAAATATCGTTTCACAAGGTGGAACCGGTGTAGATGTTATGCGTAACGTACCAACAGTAAATGTTGATATTGATGGCAACATCACCATGCGTAACAGTGCACCACAAATTTTTGTGGATGGCCGCCCCACTGTATTAACACTTGACCAGATTCCTGCTGATGCTATTCAAAGCATTGAACTCATCACAAACCCTTCTGCAAAATTTGATGCGAGTGGTGGTCAATCTGCCATCATCAATATTGTATTAAAGAAGAACCGTCGTGTAGGTTACAGTGGCAGTGTTCGTGTAGGTGTTGATATGCGTGGCCGGGTGAACGGCGGTGGCGATATTAATATTCGTCAAGGCAAGGTAAACTTCTTTGCAAATATTGGATTGAATCAACGTAAAGGCATTGGCTTTGGTGAAACAGACCGTAACAACTTTGGCGATAACGTGGCAAATAAACTCTTTACACGGAACCGCAATATCAGTGAAGGTATGTTCAATTTTGGTCGTGCAGGTTTTGATTTCCTGCTCGATAACAGAAACACACTTACAATTTCGGGCAATTTTGGTGGCGGTAACTTTGACCTGCTCGATCAGAACTATATCCGATACGATTCAACATACAGTACCCCAAAAACCATTTACGAATACCGTGAAACAAACGGTATGAATAAATTCCGCAATGCTGGTGCATCTATCAGTTATAAATATAATTTCCCGCGCGCCGGAAGAGAATGGACAGCCGATGTAAACTACAATAAGAGTAGAAGTGAAAATGATCAATCAATTGATTTCACGAAATGGTTCGATAAAGATTGGACAAATGTTTACATCCCTAAACAAAATCAAATCAATAATGGAGGTGGAAACAATAGCTTCGTTGTAGCACAAACAGATTATACTGATCCCATTAACGAAAACATGAAGATAGAAGCTGGGTTACGCACACAGATCCGCTTATTTGAGAGTTTCCAGAATGTTTTTAATAATGGACTTGCTCAAACGGGCTTAAGTAATCGCTTTGAATATGTAGATTATGTTCATGCTGCTTATGCAAGCTTTTCGCAAAAGATCAAAAAAGCAAACTTGAACTACCAGGTTGGTTTGCGTGCAGAAAGTTCAAAATACGAAGGCGAGCAAGTTGGCAAACCGGGAACATTTAATAACCAGTTTCCATTGGCATTGTTCCCGAGTGTATTTTTATCAAAAGCATTAGAAGGAAAACAAGATCTGCAGTTGAACTACAGCCGTCGTATCAATCGTCCAAGCTTCTTTCAGCTATTGCCGAATACTGATATCAGCGACATCTTCAATTACCAAACCGGTAATCCAAATCTGAAGCCTGAGTTTACAAATTCATTGGAGTTGACTTATCAAAAAACATACGGCGAGAAAAACAATACGTTCCTTGCTACTTTGTTTGGAAAGCAAACCAATAATCTTATTTCACGTTACCAGAACAGGGAACAAATCGGTAATACAAAAGATACAGCTGTTATCAGTACATGGGTGAATGCCGACAGAAGCTATGCAGCGGGACTTGAACTTGTTTTCCGTAACACAGTAAGCAAGTGGTGGGAGATCAACTACAATGTAAACGTTTACTACTCTAAGATCGATGGCAGCAGTGTGTTGCCTGAGTTGAAAAACGAACGCACCAGTTATACGATAAAACTTAATAACTCATTCCGCTTAGGTAAAGGTTGGAGCATGCAGTTGAGCGGCGATTATAATTCACGCTCGATCCTGCCAGTATCATCTGGCGGCGGTGGTGGACGTGGCGGCCGTGGTGGCGGTGGCTTTATGGGTGGTGGCGGATTTGGCGGTGGCGCTGTTTCAACCACACAAGGTTATATTGATGATAACTACTATGTTGATTTTGGTGTTCGTAAAGAATTTAAGATCAAAAAGAATACAGCTTTCGTATCATTAAACTGGAGCGATGTATTCAGTACACGTCGTAATAATGTGTTTTCTGAATCACAATATTTTGATCAATACAGCTGGAGAAGAAGAGACCCCACATTTGTACGTGTTAACTTCAACTACCGTTTTGGTAAGTTTGATGCTTCACTTTTCAAACGTAAGAATACACGTAGCGAAGGTGGTGGTGATGAAATGCAGATGCAATAAGAAATTACCCATGATATACACTTATCCCTCTCCATTCAAACGGAGGGGGATTTTTTTGTATCATCATTTTCAGGTGAACTAAAGTAAATTCAATTATTAAACGTTTTTCTTTTCAGGATAATAATACTAAAATCAACTTATATGCAAACAGCCACAACACCCATGCGTGTAATTGTAACAGGAGCAAGCGGAATGGTAGGCGAAGGTGTGTTACACGAATGCCTCAATAGTCATCTTGTAAGAGAAGTAATAGTGCTTGGACGGAAGAGTTGTGGCGTTACACATACAAAGCTGAAAGAAATACTGCACAGTAATTTTCATGATCTCTCTCCAGTTGCCGATCAATTGATAGGATTCGATGCCTGCTTCTTTTGTGCAGGTGTATCATCTGTTGGAAAAAAAGAAGAAGAGTTTTACCATCTTACCTATGCACTCACCATGCATGTTGCTGAAACATTGGCAAAACAAAACAACAACATTACTTTTTGTTATGTTTCAGGTGCCGGTACCGACAGCAGTGAAAAAGGCCGCCTCATGTGGGCAAGAGTAAAAGGCAAAACTGAAAATGACCTGATGAAACTTCCATTTGCACAAGTGTATAATTTCAGGCCGGGAATTATTGAGCCTGGCAAAGGCTTAAAGAATACCATTAAAATGTATAACTATTTTATGTGGCTGTTACAGATTGTAAAACGCATCAATAAAAATTCTGTGGTGAGTTTGGCAGAGATTGGTCAGGCAATGATAAATGCAGCAACAAAAGGTTACAAAAAACAAATACTGGAAGTGAAAGATATTAAGGAACTTGCTGCATCTTAATATTGCCGTATGAAAAAATTCATCTTTTTCATTTTTACAATTCTCATAAGTGTACAACTGCTGAATGCACAAACTCCCCTGCGTGTGATGACGTTCAATATCCGTCTCAACACTTCATCTGACAGTTTGAATGCATGGCCCTACCGTAAAGACAAAGTTTCTTCGCAAATATTATTTCATAAGATTGAATTATTGGGTGTGCAGGAAGCATTGCATGATCAGATGATCGACCTGCAACAACGTTTACCACAGTTCAAATACACAGGTGGTGGCAGAGACGATGGAAAAACTAAAGGAGAATACTCTGCCATTTTTTATGACACAACAAAAATGCAATTACTTTCAGCAAGTATGTTCTGGTTAAGTGAAACACCCACCGTTACTGGCAGCAAAGGCTGGGATGCAGCCATTACACGTATTGTAACATGGGCAAAATTTAAAGACCGCAGAACAAAAAAAATCTTCTTTGCTTTTAACACACACTTCGATCATATGGGGAAAATTGCACGTAGAGAAAGTGCAAAACTGGTACTACAGAAAGTAAAAGAAATTGCCGGCTCCACTCCTGCTGTTATTACGGGTGATTTTAATGCAGAACCGGGCGACGAACCGATACAGGTGATCGTTGATAAAAGAAACCCTCTTCATTTAACCGACGCTAAACAACTTTCACAAGCACCGCACTATGGACCAACAGGCACCTTCACCGGCTTTCAAACCAAAGAACGCAACGATCAACCCATCGATTATATTTTTCTGAAAGGCAGCTGGAAGGTATTAACGCATGCTGCTATTTCGCAAACATGGGGCGGTCGTTTTGCAAGTGATCATTTTTCAGTGATAGCTGAATTACAGTTTAAATAAATGTTTTGGGTTAGTCAACCAATGAAGGCAACCGAAACTAATATACATTCAAATTAAAAGAGATACACATGAAGCCATACGTTATTTGCCACATGCTTGGTTCGGTCGACGGACGTATTAAACAAAACATCTGGGGATTTAAAGATCATCATAAATACTTTGAAGAACCGGCATCGAAAATAAAAGCAGATGCATGGCTCGTGGGTCGTAAAACCATGCAGGAATTTTGCAGCAAAAAGAAACACAAGCTCGAAAAGCCGAAAGAAAAAATTGCAAAAGAAGATTTTGTTGCAGCAAAAGTTGCCAGGCAATATGCAGTTGTCATTGATCCGTCGGGTAAATGTTTTTGGGATACCAATATGGTTTCTACCGAACAGGTAATTGAAGTGTTGAGCGAAGAGGTAAGCAGCACTTACCTGGCACACCTGCGCAGTAAAAATGTGTCGTACATTTTTGGCGGCAGGAAAGAACTCGATCTTGCATTGGTGTTGAAAAAACTAAACAAACATTTTGGTATTAAACGTGTGCGTATTGATGGTGGCGGACATGTAAACGGTTCGTTCCTGAAAGCAGGACTGATTGACGAATTCAGTTTAGTATTAGCACCACTAGCCGATGGCACCATTGGTGCACCAACCGTTTTTGAAGCAGAAGAAGGTTATGGCAAACGCAAGGCAACACACTTTACATTAAAATCGGTAAAGCGTATTTACAACGACTTTTTGTGGTTGCGTTACATAACCAAACGTGGTAAACAGTAAGATTAATGTTGCGGTTGATGTATAAAACAAAACGAAGTGGCCTTGTGCTTACTGAAAAGATACCCGCTTGATGATTTATGGAGAACAGGAAAGATAGACTGTAATGATGTTTAAATTCATAAGCAATATGTAGGCGAAATGGCTTTGTGACACTACAATGAAGATGGCGAATTACAACTGCTTAAAAATCAATTGCTGTATTTTTTTGAAACGTGTGTTTGTGTAGTATATTTATGTGTTAGCAGCTATACAAAACGACCACTAACTACGATTTAAAATGGGACAATCTGTTTTAGTTTTTATTAGTCACTCTTCGGAGGACAAAGAGGCTCTTGTGGAGCCTATCGTGACCGACCTAGAAAGCTGTTATATTAATGTTTGGCTTGATAAGAGTAAAATATTACCTGGTGACAATTTGAGAAAGTCAATATTCAGAGATGGGTTAGACAAAGCAGATGTCGTATTAATTTTCTTTACTCGAAATTCATTAAAGTCCTCATGGGTTGACAGAGAGATTAAACATGTTCTAAGGGATGAAACAAAAAAAGGCAACAATTTTGATTTGAATAAAATCATTTCAATATTTGATTGCCAAGAAACTTACAACGAAATTGCAGAAAGATATCCTGAATTAACTGATGATTTACTTCATTTAATGCCCGTAAATTATTCTAAGATTCAACTCGGACAGTTAATTTCTGCAATATGGAGCAAATATCTATCATTACAAGGCGGTGATGTCGCAACTCAACGACTTCTTCTTGAAAAGGACAAAGAAATATTCCAAAAAGATAAAGAAAATCAGGAGTTAAAGAATCAAATAGAACAGGACGGACACTCTAGTGAGTATGCAAATAAAACAGCTGAGTTCAAAGCAATTCTGGATTCTGGTGTCTTAAAGCAATTTATTGGAGATAAGAATAAAATACTTAGTGGAGGGTTAATTTTTCCTAATGAAATTAAGGGAACAGCTGAAGCTATGGCATTAGGCTTAATAAAGGATAACCCATCTGACGACAGGTGCATATCTATTTCTGAGAAAGGAAAAGAATTTTTTAAATGGTATCTTTTTGAAAATGCAAAGAAAGCTACAGAATAGTACAGCTGCTAACATTGCATTGGCAATATGGCGGGGCGACGAATATATTCTCAGCTTTTTAGTCGCTAATCAGCTTCAGTTTCGGCAGACGAATAACGCTGAGCGGCAGAATAAACAATGAGCTTTTGTATCTTTAATCAGCAGCGGCACCAGGCTGACGGAACACAGAATACCGCCACATCGCCAATGCTTTAACGTTGCCTGTAATGTTATTGGACATCTTACACTATGACAAAATTATACCTTGATTGGAACGTTATTACAACCCTTAGACAGCCTGAGAATTTATTAAGCCAAGATGACATTCATACTTTTAATACCTTAGGAGCAATAATAAATTCATCGAGTGAAAATTTAATTATTCCATACTCAAATGCTCATCTAAACGACTTACTTAAAAGTTACAAAAAAGGCGAAAGAAAAAGAGTTGCAGAGTCTTTACAGTTCATTTCAATTTTGACAAAGGACGTTTGTCTTACACAATACTGGAATGACGAAAATGCAAAGTGGCACCAACGAAATCCAGAAGAGTATTTTCAAGACTTAATTGACAATGGCGAAGATGTAGATATGACAAGCCTTGATACAATTCTTGAACCACTAAAAGAGTATGGTTTGGGAGCAATCTTTGACACTTTTAAACAACTTCCTCACGATATTAATTTTGACGAAATAGAAAAATACAACCCTAACTTTTTATTATTTTTTAAAAAAGCCAAGCTTGAAAATAGTATATATGCAGTAATGGAAGATTTTATAGGTCTTACGAACGAAATGAAGACAAATCCAACTGTTTATAATGAATTAAGGAATTTATTCAAAACAGCAATCCCATTAGACTCAAGTATACATAATGTTGACAACGTAATTGAAATGCTCGATAACACTTTACCCAAAACGATGTTGAATAAATCTTTTACACAACTCTATCTAGAAAACGATAAAACCGAAACATCTAAAAACAAAGACTATTCAAAAATAATTGGAACATTTATGCAGCTTGACTTTGTAGGATATGGCTCGGACAAGTTAACCGAGAAAAATCAATACGACAATTTATTTAACGACTCATTACATTGTTTTTATGCTGCACATTGCGACTATTTTGTAACATCAGACAAAAAAATTTATAAAAAGGCTAAAGCTGTTTTTCAAAATGAAAAAATTAATACACGAGTAATGAAACCAAAAGAATTTATTGACTTTGTGCAAAGTGACATTTAGTAAGCACTACAGGCAACAAGAGGTTTTGTGCAAGTTGGGCTTGACGGAATTAGCCATCAACATTTGTGCTACTATTTAACTTCAGTCCCAGATCGACAGAACGCTATTCGGCAAATGAATAAAACATCAACTTAAACCTATAAATTTGGCTAACGTTATCAAGCAGACGGAACTCGAAATCCCAACCTGCACAATGCGCTGAACGTTGTAACACACCTACAACAGGGTCAGCAGCATTGATAAAAAAAGCGGGTTGCTTAAGTTGGTTAGGTTTGCATCAACAGCCTCGGCCATTCTACTTACTGTTCTGCCTGGTAACGCCAAAATTGTTGTCTTCACAAAACACTCCCCTATAAACTGTGGATTTCAATATCTGTTCAATTGTAGCAGTACGTTGTCGTAAATCATCCTTTAAAAACTGTTACGGAGTTGGCCTACATGGAATTAATCCTGTTTTTAATTGTTGAAAATCATATTGAGCAAGTTTATAAGTAGTGAAGTTTGAAGCACCCTCTTTGATCTTAATATTTAAGCCCGCAGGAATGTTTTTAAAGACTTGTGTTTGATTGGTAGCCGGCCAATGAATTTCTATCTTATCAATAACGGAAGCCTGGCCTGTGCCGATATGCTGGCGTAAAGGATTAGAACCAAAACTTCCTCCCGAATTTACCTCCCTGTAAACAGATCTTTCTTTATTATTTTCTTTGAAGGTTACTTTCATTTTTGCTCCAATGGCCGCCCGGTTAGAACTTGTTCCTTCTAATGTTATCCTTATCCAATGGTTATTGTTTTGCCCGGGATTGAGGTACAAAGAGTTTTCATAAGCATCTCCGGAATATGCACCTCCCATTTCAATATAAATATCCTGGTCACCGTCATTATCAAGATCGGCAAAAGATACGCCATGTCCTTTTTGCAAATTACCTACCCTTGCAGACGTTGTGACATCTGTAAATTTTGTGCCGCTGCTATTTCGAAATAATTTATTCGGCACTAAGGATCTGAACGAGGGGTTGCCCGTTCCAAGATAAAAATCGAGATACCCATCGTTGTCTATGTCGCCAAAATTAGAACCCATTGCAAATGCGATATTGTTTAATCCCATTTTATCAGACACATTTTCAAACGTACCATCGTGATTATTTCTGTATAATATTACTTTACCGGAGTTACCCTGAATATCATTCGACTGCATGGCTTCTGCGGCTGCGTAATAAGCCAGGGATTTCGTGAACTCATAACCGCAAACGAGAATATCGAGCCAACCGTCATTATCATAGTCGAAAAACCAACCGGGAAAAGTGCGGGTAACGTCGTTTAATTTAGCCAGCCGTGTTACTTCTTTAAATTTAACCGGGCCGTTTTTAACGGTCTCGTTTTTAAATAAGTATTTTTTCCCGTTCATGGTTGAAATAAAGAGATCCATCTTACCATCATTATCATAGTCGCCTGAAGTAACACCTTTTACAAAGTCCCTTATATTGCAATCGGCTAATGCTGCCTGTTGAGTAAAGGTTCCGTTTTTGTTATTGATGTATAATTCTGAAATGTTCCTCTCCTCTGCTCCCTGTATCGATTCATTGCCAATAAATACATCGAGCCATCCATCATTATTAAAATCGGCCCATGCAGCTGTTTGTGTAGGATGAATTGATAACAAACCGCTGGCTTTGGTAACATCGGTAAACGTTCCGTCTCCATTATTTCGCAACAATGAATTTGGTTCGTTTCCAAAACTTTCCTTCCAGCCTCCACGTAATACAAATATGTCTTTAAACCCATCGTTGTTGTAGTCGGTCTGCATCATGTTTAACCCGCCGGTGAAGTAGCCCAGTCCTGAAGAATCGGAAACATCTGTAAATGTGCCGTCCCAATTATTTCTGGAATAGTGCATCGGTTCTTTCAGCGACCAACTGCTTGTAATAATATCATCATAACCATCATTATTAAAATCATCTACAATACTGCCACCTGCCTGGTTATTTATGTTTACGCCAATATTAGCAGCAACATCAATAAAAGGTTTCATACGGGTAAGCGTATCTTCCTGTGCAATTTTCAGCAACATTGCAGCAGGCACCTGTTGCGGATATGTGCCAATGGTCATGTAAGCTATGTTTAAAAGCCATCTTGATTCAAGATCGCCGGGATCATCCGTCAACAGTTGTTGATATAATTCAATTGCTTTTTGTGAACCGGTTTTGTCAAGATGTACACCCGCCATTGAAATAGGAAAAATGCAGGATTCAGCAGAGTGATTGCGAACACAATTTGTTCTTTCTCCCAACCGCAAATAAGCCATGGCCAGGTCTTTCATAAGAAATCTCCTCTGCCCTGTTTCGGAAGCCGGTGTTGCAGTTAACAATTCCTGGAAGACATCAACGGCTTTTTGTTCCTGCCCCAACTGTAACAGGGCCGTTGCTTTTCTATATTTAAACTTCATTACATCGTCCTTTGCCAGAGACGTATTGAGCAATGAATCGCTAAATCTCAAAATTGCTTCAGGAGAAAAGGGATTTTCAGGGTTGTTCTCATAGGTATCTATTGATTGCAGAAGATCAATCATTTCCCTGTTAGAAGACGAAGTGCGGCATGAGCCCACTAGCATTACAAGTGTGCAAAGAAAAGCTGTGATTTTATAGTATTTCATTACTGGATGTAAATTATCGGGGCTTTGAGTTTGTTGGTTTGTGCTTTCAATTTGAAAATGAAATGTACTAAACTTATAAGGATTTGAATAACCGAAATATAACAGCGGTTTGAAAGAAAAAGTAAGGTTTTGTATTGCCTCTCAAAAGCATTCACCATTGCAATTAAAAGAACTTTTAAACATTGTTTGTGATCTGTCCTCCCGGAAATATAATGACCAAACCCGGCTGATAACTATTTTATGATTAAAGCACTGCCGTTATTTCTTGCAATTATATATGCCTGTTGGTTTTTTATGGTGATCTTTTTGATGCGTCTTGACTGACCTTTAATTGCTAACCCGTTTATTGTTTCGCAAAAAAAGTTATTGTTTCCCCTGTTGATCAGAACGGTGCCGAAATCAGCATCATTTCGCCCGAGTTCAGTATTGTTGTCGTGGTAGTTACCAACGAGTAAAATATCCGGAAGGCTATCATTGTTCGCATTACAAACAACAGCATCTTTAAGAGGCGAAAGTTGTGCCTGCCAGGGCAAAGGCTGAACAGAAAATTTCAGGTTACCCTGGTTAATTAATAATGAATTAGAAAAGTAATCTGCAGTTAACACAGTTGATTGAGCAAGCTTCTCCTGTCCAAATAAATCTGTGACAGATGCTTTTGCAAAATCTTTCGCATATAAAAAGTTCTTTTTAAGAAAGGGCAATTGCTTATCAAGATCACTCTTGCCCATAAACAGTATTTCCCTGTTTGCTACATGGTAAGTAAGTATCTGTTCGTATTTACCATTGCCGTCAAAATCGTTATAATATAATTTTACAGGTTGTTTCTGCGATGCTTTCAGGCGACTGTTTTCTCCTGAATTACCGGCAATTAAATCTATATCACCGTCACCATCAAAATCATAAGGCAATATAAAATTCCACCAGCCTTTTTTATCTGTCAACACCTGTTTTTGAAATCTTCCTTTATTGTTTATAAAAGCATAAATGCCGCCCCATTCCAGCGACACAATAAGGTCCTTATCACCATCTTTATCAATATCAAACCAAATACTGTTTGTTACAAAACCAATGTCAGTTAATCCCTTTGCAACAGTATTTGCCACGTCTGTAAATTTACCGTTGCCGTTATTTTGTAATAAATAAGATTGAGGAATTTTACCATAGTTGCCTGAAACCGATCTAGCACCCACAAACAAATCGGGGAAACCATCATCATTAAAATCTGCTGCAACTACAACAGAAGCTGAAAGGTTGATGTTGGTAAAAGCGTTAACCACTTTTGTTAACTTTCCTTTGCCATCATTTAAGAAAATACGTGGCGTGCCGTAATCGGCTTCGTTATAGTATTGATCAACTCCATTCACAACAATTAAATCCGGATGGCCATCATTATTTATATCGGACCATATTGCAGAAACAGCTTCGTAAGTACTGTCTTCATCAAGGTCGTGTTGGATTGTCTTTACAAAAGTTCCGGAAGCGGTTTGAAGGTATAAACTACTTTTACTATCCTTTGCCGATCCAATGAAAACATCATCCAGGTTATCGTGGTTCACATCAGCAACGGCAAGTGCAGGGCCTTCTGTTGAAACCATGTGCGGCAATAAACGTTCACTATTGAAATCAACAAATGGATTTTCTTTATGTACATAATTAATTCCGGTTGAATTTGTAATATCAGTGAACGGAAAAGATTTATTTACATGAATCTTCTGTAAGCTGCTGTAATCGAATAAAGATAATCCTTTCTGATATGTAACTGTAATGCCTGCCTCTTTTGCGGGAACACTCATTTTCTGAAAAGAATTATCAGGCCAAACCAATAACATCGAATCAATGCCGGTAATGGGAATTCCAACCAGCAGGGGTTCATCCATGCTTGAAAGGAAACCTTTCACCGGAAACTTCTCGTAAGTTCTTACCTCCTCTTTTACATAAACAATTACTTTGGCACCAATGGCACGCTTGTTTTTTATATCTCCAACCAAATTAATTTTTAGTGATGTTCTTTCTCCCTTTTTGTTATGTGTATTTTCATAAATAAAGGCTTGTGCATTAATATTGTTTACAACAATATCAAGGTCTCCATCATTATCCAAATCGGCATACACGGCACCGTTTGAAAAAGTTGGCCGATCGTTCTCTATTCCGGCTGCCTCATCTTCAAATACCAAATCGCCTTTGTTGCGGTAAAATTTGTTTGGCACAGGAACTTCGGGGAGTTTTTTAATGAGATCAACATCATTGTTAAAATCCGTTCTTTCTTTAACATCCATTTGCCCTTCAGTGTTTGCCACATAATTTACATAATCAAGATCGTTCATTTTTTTAGGGATACCATTTGAAATAAAAAGATCTTTTAACCCATCGTTATCAAAGTCCATCCATAAGGGAGCCCAGGACCAGTCTGTAGCGGCAATGCCACTATAAAGACCTACTTCACTAAAGAGCCCGTTCCGGCGGTTAAGCTGAAGGTTGTTTCTCGTATATTGATAGAAGTATCCTTCTCTCAGTTTAGACTGAAACAAATCATAATCATCTTCACCTGATGACCTTTTGAGAATAGCAGGATCAGCAGGCAACATATCCAAAGAAACAATTTCCGGAAAGGCATCATTATTAACGTCTGCTATATCCACACCCATTGAATAATAGCTGGTGTGCATCAACTGGTTTGCGGCCTCCTCTTTAAAGCTGCCGTTTTTTTGATTGATGTACAGGTAGTCACTCTCATAAAAATCGTTGCCTATATAAACATCGGGGTAACCATCCATGTTTATATCAGCAACAGTAATTCCTAATCCATAACCTATAATCGAATTATTAATTCCTGTCTCTTTTGTCGCATCAATGAAATGACTGTTTTCATTCCTGAAAAACCTTGCACCAACCACAGGGTTAGTTATTTTTAAATAATCGCTTCTTGGTCGTAACGATGTAAATCCATTGGCAGAATGATTGAGAAGAAACATATCTAAATCGCCATCGAGGTCATAATCAAAAAAAGCAGCTTGTGTGGAAAGCCCCATAAAATCAATTCCATATTGCCTGGCCTCATCTTTATAGTGGGGAACTCCGTTTTTATCGATACCCGTGCAAATTAAAAGTTGGTTTTTACTGCGCAGTGTTTCGTAATAACCTACCCGGCAGATATAAATATCCAACAGCCCGTCAGCATTTACATCTGCCACTGACACGCCTGTTGTCCAGCCTTTATCGTCAGGTATTCCCGCTTCAGCAGTAACGTTTTTAAAGTGCATACTTCCTTCGTTCAGGTAAAGCTGGTTCTGCTTTTGATTTGAGCCTAAATACAGATCAATTTTTCCATCATTATTAAAATCGCCGCTGCCAACCCCACTGCCATTATAGAAATAAATGTATTTAAGAAGATTAAAATCTTTATCGTAGCTAAGATCGTTGCTGAAGTGCAGGCCCGTTGTTTCACTTTCCAATACTCTGAATGTTGACTTGCTGTCTTTCTTCACTGCTGATGTACATGAGATCATATGTATCACAGTATAAAAAAGAACCATATAGCCTGTTGCAGAACATCGGTTGACAACCCGGTGCATCGCATGATTAACTATTGTGCCTTTCTTTGATCTCTTTGCAGTTAACATTTGTATCAGCATTCTATAAAATTCATTTAGTATAATTGAATTGGTCACAAGGTTTTTTCGGATGCTGATTGTGTGAGCCCGAAAAAGGTTGACAGATTTCTATCAGCTTCATGCTGTTATCTCTAAATCCTCAAGGCAACCTTTCATTTCTTTAATCTAAAAATCTTCATTCTATCATTATTTACTGCAACCAATAATAAACGTTCCTTTGAAGCTGTGGTAATAATTTTCATATCCTTTACATCGCCGTCAATAATTAATCCGCTTTGAAGCGGAGATACCGGCTTGAAAGTACCTTTACCATCTCCCATTAATAATAAACCATAAGATGCATCGTACCTGCCGGTCATTACCTCAGCCTGGTACTCATTTCCTGCCAGAATGATGTCTGCTTTTTTATCGCCATTTACATCGGTACATACAATACTGTTAACCGGGGAGAATTGTGCCTCTATGGGCAAGGCATGCAGTTCAAATTTACCATTGCCCTTGTTCTCAAGCCAACAGGTGCGGGTTTCTTCGCAGGTTAATTCTAACATACCTTCTTTATACTCTTTTATGATATCTTCCATTTTTGCCTTCGAGTATATTTCATGAAGTTGATACTTTTTTTTGATGGAAGGTACCTGGACAGCAAACTGTTGACGATCGATGGCGGGATACAAATGCCGTTCGCCTTTTTGATTGCTGATATAGTATGCTATTAAAGGATCAACATTGCCATTATCATCTAAATCTTTTGCAAAGAGTTTCATTGGTTCTTTTGCTGAAGCCTTGTACCTGTTATTTAGCCCGAGGTTTCCGGCAACAATATCAAAGTCTCCGTCATTGTCTAAATCAGCCATTGCGAGGCTTCTCCATTGGCCGCTCATATTTTGTAACCCTGTTGTTTCGGTTACTTCTTCGAGCCGCTGCCCGGTGTTTTTAAAAAACCGGATTTTCGTCCATTCACCTGCAATTATCAAGTCGGGTTTTTTATCAGCATTAAAATCTGTCCATACTGCCGATGTTATCATGCCGGCATCGTGCAAAGCCTGACACACGATTTGTGTTACATCCGTAAAGGTTCCTGTTCCATTGTTTTGCAAAATATAGCTAAATGGAGATAAAGGATATTGAGTAGGTATTATGCGTCCTCCAATAAACAGGTCTATGTCTCCATCAGCATCATAATCTGCGCCAGCTACTGCCTGTGCACTTGTATGTAATGTTTTGGGAAATGCATTTGCATCTAAAGAAAAAAGCCCCTTGCCATTATTCCTGAACAGCCTTGGACTATAAAATGTTGACCCTGCAGGAAACTCGTTGCTTCCGCTGTTTATAAACAAGTCGACGTCATTATCGCCATCTGCATCAAAGAACAATGAGCCGAGGTCTTCTTCTATTTTTTTGTCTTTAATTAATTCTGCAGAGGTGAAAAATCCATTGCTTTGTTGTGTAAAAATTTGTCCTGATTGAAAGAAAGCGCCGCCTGCAAAAAAATCTGTAAGCCCGTCGCCATTTACATCAGCTTCAGCTATAAATGGGCCAAGCTGCGAAAACTTTTGCGGCAACAAACCTTGAATACCATAATCAAAAAATAAAGAGTCCCTGTGTTTAAAATCAATCACATTTTCACCTGTAATGTCTGTAAAAAATTGTGGCGATGCCTGCATTGGTTGCGCCCTTTCCCTGCTGGCATCTTTTTGTTTAAGCAGTATGAGTTTGTTGCACTGCAAATTATATAATGCCTGTTCTTTATTATCGGGCCATGTTATAATTAAAGAATCAACTACTGTTTCCTTGCCCAAACCAAAATGTACTATTTTATCAACTGTGGATGCATATCCTCTTACCGGGGCCTGTTCTACAATCTGCAACTTCCCTTTGCTATACAGCTTTATTACGGCACCAAAACCATTTCTGTTTAAGCTATCACCTTGCAGCTTTATTTTTAAGTAGTGACTTGCAGTATCGTTCTTTGAAGTGATAAGTTCATTGCGTAATACAGAAGCTTGCTGGTTAATGTTGTTCGTCATCAGGTCAAGGTCACCATCATTGTCAAAATCGGCATAAACGCAGCCATTAGATACCGTGGGTGTGATAATGCCGGCTGCTTCGGAAAGGTTCGAGAAACTGAGATTGCCATTATTCCTAAAAAAGTAATTAGGTAATTGACGACTGCCATATTCATCTAACTTTTTTCTTAATGCGCTGTCTTTTTGTTGTTGGGTGTTGAGATTTCTGAGTTTAGCATCAGCTTGAAACTGCAGGAAATCGTTATTCAGCATGTTCTTGCCAAACCCGTTTGTGATATGCATATCTTTCCAGCCATCATTATCAAAATCAGCAATTAATACACTCCAGCTCCAATCTGTTTCATGTATGCCGGCCAGCTGTCCTATCTCACTGAAAAAAGGTTCAGTGGTATTACCGGTTGTTCTCACTCCGTTGTTCAGTTGAAGCATGTTGCGCATGAAAGCCGACTCATACTTCATTTTACGCTCCAGTTCATAACGGTAAAAGTCCATTGCCGCATACATCATTTTCTTGCGTTCATTATCCTCAGGCAGCATATCTAATGTAGCAATGTCAATCAATCCATCATTGTTGATATCTGCAGCATCTACTCCCATGCTTGAATAACTTTGGTGTTTGATGGAAGAAGCAATGGCATTTCGAAAACTGCCGTTTCCATTATTCAACCATAGTTTATCATTCACGATGTAGTCATTGGCTATATAAATATCCGGTCGGTTGTCGTTATTAAGATCGCTGATGGCAATACCCAAACCATAACCTATTTCTTTAATGCCAGCTTCAACAGAAACGTCTTTAAAAACCGGGTGGCCATTTGATAAAGTTTCGTTGCGGTAAAGTTTATCGGCTGCAATGGGATGCGCAATACTGTCAGCAGGTATAACATTATTCATGTTCTCCTCATACATCGAATGGTTAAGCAAGTACATATCAAGATCGCCATCACCATCGTAATCAAAAAAAGCAGCCTGCGTGGATAAGCTGGTGTCGGCAAGCCCATATTCTTTTGCCTGCTCAGAAAAGGTAAGGTTACCATTATTGATATATAGCCTGTTTCTTCTTTTTTCCGGATCCTTGCTCCCTGTTGCACACACGTAAATATCATCGAAGCCATCGTTGTTGATATCCGCTACACTTACACCAGTTGCCCAGTAGTCAGTTGTAATACCTGCAGTTTGGGTGATGTCTTTAAACCTGAAGTCGCCCTTATTGATGTATAACTTAGCACTTGATTGTGTAGCAGCAAAAAACACGTCGGGTAATCCGTCATTGTTAAAATCTCCCACGCCTGCACCGCTGCCCATATAAGTATATTCGTTAACCAACAGGTTTACTGAATCGTTTTCTATAATTGCATTGTTGAAGGTAATACCGGTTTGCGATGATGGCATCTCTGTAAAACGTACAGGACTTTCTTCAATTATTTTGTTCTGGCTACAGGAATAAAACAGAAAAATATTACTAACTGCGGCAGCTAACACAATGCGCACCTTTTTCATAAGTACACAATTTAAATATTTCATTCTAAAACCCATTAGTTTCCTTATGATTCGATGAAATAGCTGGCCACTACATTATGCTTAGCTAATAAGGATCAATGATTGTTGTAAACCGACTGGCACGGCAACTATTACCGAAGTCACGGGTATGATAGTACAGGATCAGTACCAATGAAAGCATACCATCTGAAATGCGTGGATGAGTTTTTTTTATTTGATTCGTGAGGATAAGAACAGCAGCGGCTGCATAATAACAACGGTTCGTTTTTTATCATTTTCCATTCTGCTTTCCTCCCAGCATAGGAACAAATGAAAATGAATCGAAAACTTCTTCGGTATAAGAACCATCTTCGTGTTTGGTTAAACGCTTCATACGTTGAGAATCGCCTTCATCAACAGGTATAACCATCTTCGCACCTGGTTTCATTTGTTCGATCAACTTCGGTGGTACAAACGGTGCGGCTGCAGTGATGATCACTTTATCAAATGGCGCATAAGTGGGCAGCCCTTCAAACCCGTCACCATAGAAGAATTTGATGTTGAGGTATTTTTTTAAAAAAGGGAAAGAGGCTTTATTGAAATCGAATAATTTTTTCTGACGTTCAATGGTGTACACTTGTGCATTCATTTCGGCAAGTACACAAGCCTGGTAAGCACTGCCGGTACCGATCTCCAATACCTTATCATAGGGTTTTATTTCAAGTAACTGTGTTTGGTAAGCAACGGTATAAGGTTGCGAAATAGTTTGTCCCTCACCAATTGGAAATGCACGGTCTTCGTATGCAATTTCATCAAAGGCCGTATCTAAAAAATAATGGCGTGGGATGTTATTGATGGCTTCCAGCACCCGTTCATCTGTGATGCCCTTACTACGCAACAGATCAACTAACTTCTTGCGTAATCCTTTGTGTCTGTAACTATCTTCAAATCGTCTCATAAAGCGGGTGCAAAATAAGAAAGCTGCACCAATTGATGCAGCTTAATATTTTCTTGTCATTTGGACGGAAGGAGAAATCTCTTGAACTAATGTACTTTGCCCGGCAGTTTCCTCTTTCGCCGAGATGACAGTTCATTGTTGTTCTTCTTCTCCAATTTCATCAATAGCATCTAATATTATTTCTCTTTGCAATTCTTTTATTTGACGATTCATTAAATAGACTCGCAGAAATAAGAACGCCCCAAAAAGTATGAGAAAATGGCGGCTGAGAAAATAACCCATTTTTTGTACCCAGGTACCATAACTGTCAAAAAAGACACCCAATCTATAGTACGGAAATAATATAAACCCATTAATTACAATAAGCACGAAAGCAACCACAACATAAATCGACTTGTAAATTTTAAGGCGCCTGATTTTAATTTCCTGAGTCATTTTTTCATCAATCATCAGTTTACTTCAACTTCATATCCTTAACAATTCCATCGATTCTTTCGTTAAGTTGCACATGTACTGCATCAAAATTTTCTGCTTTATCAAGTTTTGTGTTTACACTAAAGTAGAATTTGATCTTTGGTTCAGTACCGCTTGGACGTGCTGAAATTTTACTTCCATCAGCTAAAATAAACTGCAACACATTCGACTTTGGTAAGTTAATCGTCCACTCCTCGCCTGTTTGAATATTCTTTCCTTTCTGCAATTGGTAATCGAGCAACTGCACCACAGCCGAACCGTTGATGGATGTTGGCGTGTTGTTACGGTAACCTTCCATCATCGCAGCAATTTCTGCTTGTCCGTTCATTCCCTTCTTGGTAATGGAGATGAGACTTTCTTTATAAAAACCATGCTGCACATACAGGTCGATCATTTTCTGAAACAGGCTTCTGCCTTTGTTCTTTTCATACGCTGCCATTTCGCATAACAATGCAACTGCACTGATGGCATCTTTATCACGCAGCTGGCTGCCGATCATCAAGCCATAACTTTCTTCACCACCAACAATATAATTCTCAGTGGCTTCTTTTTCTTTAATGAGTTCAGCGATCCATTTAAAACCGGTAAGTACATTGTAACAATTAATATTGCTTGCTTTTGCAATGGCATCGATCATTTCAGTTGTTACAATGGTTTTCACTACCATATCGTTTGGTTGATTGATGCCTTTTGCTTTGCGTGCCTCGATCATATAATTGAAAGCAAGCACAGCAGTTTGGTTTCCGTTCATGAGCACCCAATTGCCTTTATGATCCTTAATGGCAATACCCACACGATCGCTGTCAGGATCAGTTCCCAATAGAATATCAGCATCCATTGCTTTGGCTTTATTTAAACCAATATTCATGGCTTCTGCTTCTTCAGGGTTTGGATACACAACAGTGGGGAAATTACCATTGGGTTCTTTCTGTTCATCAACAATGGTTACGTTGGTAAAACCAAAACGCTCCAGCACTTGCGGAACAAGTGTAATACCTGTACCGTGTATAGATGTATATACAATTTTCAGATCATGTTGAGCTTTACATACTTCAGGATACACACTCAGGCTTTGTATCATTTGCATGTATGCTTCATCCATTTCTTTACCGATCAATGTAATGTTGCTTTCACCACCACTCCACTTTACATCGTCAACACCTGCAATTTTATCCACTTCTATAATGACGTTCTTATCATGTGGTGGCACTAACTGTCCACCATCACTCCAATAAGCTTTGTAGCCATTGTATTCTTTAGGATTATGCGATGCTGTACAAACAACACCACCCTGGCAACCCAAGTGACGGATAGCAAAACTTAATTCAGGCGTTGGACGTAATGCTTCAAACAAATACACTTTAATACCGTTTGCCCCCATTACATTGGCAACGATCTCTGCAAACAGCCGGCTGTTATTGCGGCTGTCATGACCAACTACACATTTTACATTGCCTTCGCCAAAACTTTTATTGAGATAGTTGGCATAGCCTTGCGTAGCCATTCCCACTGTGTATTTATTCATGCGGTTGGTACCAATACCCATGATGCCACGTAAACCACCGGTACCAAATTCAAGGTTACGGTAAAAAGAATCTGCCAGTTCATCGGGGTTATTTTGTTGAAGTGCTGTTATCTCATCTTTCACCGATTGTTCAAAATTGCCAGTGAGCCACTTTTGTACATTGGCCTGAATCGTTGCTTGCATACAGTTATTTTTTAGGAAATCAAATGTATGATTCTCCTGCTTTTGTTTCAAGTGCAATTTCAGAAAGAATGGATATTTTCTGCAGCTTCCGTATTTTGCAGCAGCCTATGGCGTTTAAGCATTATATCAGCAGGATTATTTTATTGATTTTTATTGCATCCATCACGGTGCAGCAGGCAGGTGCACAGCAGTATTTCCTGCCACCAAGTGATCAGTTTCGTCCCGATCGTTTACGGAAAGTAGTGTGGACAGAATCGTCAGTTTTTGTATTAACATCTGTTGGCTTGTATTTTCTCTGGTATAAAAAATTTCCGAAAAGCAAGTTTCATTTTCTGAATGATAACAAGGAATGGTTCCAGATGGATAAGCTGGGACACGCCACTACGGCCTATAATGTATCAGTTATGCAGCACGATCTGTTACGATGGAGTGGCGTAAAACCCAACCAGGCAATAGTTGGTGGTGCATTAACCTCACTCGCCTTTTTAAGTATTGTGGAAATGATGGATGCTTTTTCCCGTGATTGGGGTTTCTCCGGTGGTGATATGCTGGCCAATATTTCAGGTGCGGGTTTGTTTGCTGCCCAACAGTATGGGTGGGGGCAACAGCGAATGGGATTGAAATTTTCGGCAAGCTTTTCGCCGTATGCGCAGTACAATCCCAAATTATTAGGGAAGAAATGGGCCGAACGTTTAATGAAAGATTATAACGGACAAACGTATTGGCTATCTGTTAACCTTCGGTCATTTATGAAGACAGAAAGTAATTTTCCTGATTGGTTAAATGTGGCCGCAGGTATTGGTGCCGACGGCATGATCGGTGCATTGAAAAACCCTGCTGAGATTAACGGCAAAGAGATACCTTCGTTTAAACGTACCCGTCAGTTTTACCTGGCACCCGATGCCGATCTGCACAGGATACGTTCCGTACAAGCTTTGAATGCACCTTTGTTCCTGCTGCAATATTTTAAAACACCTGCACCAGCCATTGAGTGGAAAACCGATGGCAAACTTAAATTGAAACCACTACAATTCTGATTGCATGCTGATGCTTTTACTATATGGGTCTTTTGCTTTGTTATTTGTTCTGTATGTGATGCGTGCGTTGCTTATGGCAGGTTATGACAATCTTAACCTCAAACACATTCAACGAAACAATAACTCAGTGATGCGTGGATGGGTTCAGAAGATGTTGCAGTTGAAACCAATTACGCAAATGAAACTTAACCCCAGAAGTATTGATCATAAAATACATATACGCTTTCAGAAAAAAGCTACGCTTTACTATTATGGCATCTGGGTTTGCCTGTTTGCAATTCTTCTTTTAGCAGCAAAGATCTATTTGGATGCATTTTAATCTTTCACGCAAAGGCCACAAAATAACTTACCAGCTTAACGTGACTTCTTTATTGGGAAATGTAAACCGGTGACTCTTACGTTCACCTTTATTTTTGAAATGGATGATGTTTAACTGATCTTCTCTGTAACTATACAACAGATCATTAAACACAATAGCCGATTTAAATGCAGCGGTATTACTTGCAACAAGATAGATCCATACGGCTTCACCTTCCTGTTCAAAGCCGATCATTTGCAATGCAGCAGTCTTTCCATCGAGCTGTAAACGCAAATGCTGCTGCAGGTAACGGTTGAGCAGTTGTTCATTTTCTTTTTTCGATGAAGCATTGAGTATGTCAACTTTTCGTTTGTATTCCTTTTTCAATGTTTCTTCCAGGTCATCAGTAAAAATTTTACATGCCACCTGCACTTCTTTCTCAGCAGGTTTGTATTCAAATTCCGTTACGCTCATGTAGTAAGGATGAAGAGCGAAAGCCGTTAGGCAGAAGACGACAGCCATCATTAAAAACAGACGACGGACGATCGACCACGGACGATTCACCACTGCCGACTCTCTACTCACCACTCCCGGCTTGCTTTCACCGAGCCGTTTATATAATTCTGCCACCATCTTCGTATTAGTTTTCAAGATTACAAACTTCTGGTTTATTTTCCGAGTTCAACCACCGCTACCGTAAAAAATGGGGGATTTTGGGTTTTATTTAAGGGAAGGTTTTTATCATATCACCGATTGGAAAGGTTACGATCATATCTTGTTCGTAATGGCGCTTTGCCTCCCCTATTTTATGAAAGACTGGAAACAGGTATTATTGTTGATCACTGCATTCACTATCGGTCACAGCGTTACATTGGCATTAAGTGTATTCAATAAAATTCTGATCTCCAGTACATGGATCGAATTTCTGATACCCATCACCATTATCATGACCGCACTGGAAAATTTATTCCGCAACAACACTCAACCAAAGTATGTAAGGTTTCGTTATGTTTCTGCATTGTTGTTTGGGTTGATCCATGGTCTTGGTTTCAGCAATTACCTGAGAAGTATGATGGGCAAGAGCGAAAACATCATCTCTCAACTGCTTGCATTCAATATTGGCCTGGAACTTGGTCAGTTATTGATTGTACTTGCTGCGTTGATGGTTTCCTTCATCTTTGTGCGCCTGCTGAATATAAAGCAAAGAGAATGGACTGTGTTTATCAGCGGCAGCATTTTTGGTATTTCATTTATTATGGCGCTTGAGCGCTTACCGTTTTAAAAAGCAAAAAAATCTGAACTATGCACATTCGTTTTTTACTTGGTTGTTTATTGCTCACTGTGGTGGGTATGGCACAACCGCCTCAGAGTAATCCCGGCAGTAATCATGGCAACCGCTTTGAACAGTTGGGATACCTGTTACAAAGCCCCAATGAATACCGTACTGCCAGTGGTGCACCCGGTCCAAAGTATTGGCAACAAAAAGCCGATTACGACATCAGTGTTGAATTAGATGAAACCAATCTTCGTTTAACCGGCACAGAAACAATTACGTATTTCAACAACTCACCTGATCAGTTGACTTACCTGTGGATGCAGCTTGATGAAAACATTCACAATCCTGATCATGATTACCTGCGCAATAGCCGTAACCGTATTGAAGCGAACATGAGTAATACTCAACTCGTGAACATAGAAAAATGGCGCACTGCACAGGAATCAGGTCTTGGCATCAAGATCACAAAACTTACTGATGCTGCAGGTAATGCATTGAAGTATACCATCAACCAAACAATGATGCGTATTGATCTGCCCGTTGCATTAAAGCCCGGACAAAAATTTGTTTTCAAGGTCGATTGGAATTATAAAATACCTGACCGTTTGGTATGGGGCAGCCGTGGTGGTTATGAATTGTTTCCGGAAGATGGGAATGCAGTATTTACCATGAGCCAGTTCTATCCACGTTTGGCTGTGTACAGCGATTTTCAAGGTTGGCAGAATACACAGTTCAGTGGTGGTTCAGAGTTTGCACTCACCTTCGGCAACTTCAAAGTGAAGATGACTGTGCCAGGCGATTTTGTTGTAGCAGCAACCGGTGAATGTCAGAACTATAAACAACTTTTAACTGCTGCACAATTTCAACGCTGGCAACAGGCACAATCGGCAAAGGATGTTGTTGAAGTTGTTACGCTCGATGAAGCAACAGCAAACGAAAAAGACAAATCAACTGATAAGAAAACATGGATCTACTCTGCTGAGAACGTACGTGATTTTGCATGGGGTGCAAGTCGCAAATTTGTATGGGATGCCATGCCAACTTATGTGGAAGGCAAGAAGATCATGAGCATGAGTTATTATCCAAAAGAAGCGTATACTCTCTATCGTAAATATTCAACGAAGGTAACAGCTCATACGTTGAAGATCTATTCAAAGCATACCATACCTTATCCTTATCCTGTTGCTATTTCAGTTGAAGCATCGCAGGGTATGGAATATCCAATGATCGCTTTCAACTATGGCCGTACAGAAAAAGATGGTACGTACAGCGAAGCAACAAAGTACGGAATGATCGGTGTGGTGATCCATGAAGTGGGTCATAACTTTTTCCCGATGATCGTTAACAGCGATGAACGCCAGTACTGGTGGATGGATGAAGGTTTGAATACATTCACACAATTTTTAACGGAAGGTGAATTTGACAACAATTATCCTTCACGTCGTGGTCCTGCGCATTTGATCACTGATTACATGAAGTTGCCAAAAGATCAACTGGAACCAATTATGACCACGGGCGATAACGTTACGCAGGTTGGTGCCAATGCCTATGCAAAAGCGGCAACCGGTTTAAATATTTTACGTGAAACGGTAATGGGTCGTGAGTTGTTTGATTATTCATTCCGTGAATATGCACGTCGCTGGGCATTCAAGCATCCAACACCTGCAGATCTTTTCCGTACGATGGAAGATGCAAGTGCAGTTGATCTTGATTGGTTCTGGAGAGGTTGGTATTACGGAACTGAGCCGGTTGATATTTCACTCGACACTGTGCGTTGGTTCAAGATGAACGATGCTGCAAACGCAACTGCTTTCCAGCAAAAACAATTTGATGCAGTGCATAAGCTCCGTAACAAAGATGATAAGAGCATTACATATGCAACAGATGCTGATACAAGCCTGCGTGACTATTATTATTTCAATCCCGGAGCAGATGCAAAGTTTACACAACAGCAAGCTGATGCAACTATTCCTGTTGATAACGAAAACAAAGGCAAATGGGCGAATAAGAATTTTTACGAGCTGAGCTTTACCAACAAAGGTGGCATGGTAATGCCGGTGATTGTTGAGTGGACTTTCAAGGATGGCAGTAAGGAAGTTGACCGTGTACCGGTGAGTATATGGAAATTGAATGAACAAAAGTTTACCAAAGTATTCATTAAGGATAAAGAAGTAGCCGCCATCCGTATTGATCCAATGCGTGAAACTGCTGATATTGATGAAAGCAACAACTTATGGCCAGTGAAAGAAATGCCATCGAAGTTTAATTTGTTCCGCCAAGGCAGTGGCCCAGTGCGTGGTGCAAGTGCGGGTGGTAATTCAATGCAGCGGGCACAGAAGAAGAACTAAATACTTTTTACCGCAGAGAACACTGAGGTAACGCAAAGGGCACGGAGAAAAAACTCTGTGCCCTTTTTATTGTCATCCCGACGAAGGAGGGATCTGTTGAGTAGAATTACAGCAGCCAAGCAGTTCCCTCCTTCGTCGGGATGACAGCTTTTTTGAACAACAGAAATATTTATCTTCAACACATGAAACGATCAAGCACAGTCCTCTTTTTCTTTTTTCTCTCATTCCATCTCTTAGCAGCTAAAGTTGATACCGTTACTGTGTTCAGCAACAGTATGCAGAAAGAAATTAAATGTGTGGTGATCACACCAAAGAGCTACAAGAAAAGTAAAGAACGTTTCCCTGTAGTTTATCTTCTGCATGGTTACAGTGGTAACTATGGTGGATGGATAAAAGAAGCACCGCAGCTTGCACAAAAAGCTGATGAGCTAAAAATTATGATCGTTTGTGCCGATGGTGGTTTTTACAGTTGGTACTATGATAGTCCTGTTGATCCGAAGATGAAGTATGAAACTTTTGTGAGCAGAGAGCTGGTGAGTTATATCGATACGCATTACAAAACCATTGCTGATAAAAAAGGAAGAGCCATCACCGGTTTGAGTATGGGCGGACACGGTGCACTTTATCTTGCAGTTCGTAATAAAGAAGTGTATTCACAGGCAGGTTCAATGGCTGGCGGAGTGGATATTCGTCCATTCCCAAACAACTGGCAGATCAAACAGGTGTTGGGCGATATTAATACGAACAAAGAAAACTGGGATACGTATACATTGATCAATCAAATAGAAACGTTGAAGAATGGTGAATTGAAACTGATCATTGATTGTGGTTTGGGTGATTTCTTTTTAGAAGTGAATCGCAACCTGCATCAAAAATTGATGACCTTGAAAATTGATCATGATTATACCGAACGCCCCGGTGCACATAACGGAGCTTATTGGGGCAGTGCGGTTGATTATCATTTATTGTTTTTTAAAAAGGGGTTTGGGAAGAAATAAAATTGGTGCGCTAAAAACAAATTATAAATTCGAAGCAATATGAAAAAACTATTCACGATCACAGGATTAATGCTGCTTACATTCTTCGCAAACGCTCAATCAGATTACTTAATAAGTGTTTCAGAAACTAAATCTTTCTCCGAAAAAATTACCAAACTTTTTTTTGAGCAAAAAATATCAGAAGCAACGAATGAGCTTAAAAAATTCTGGCCAATACCCGAAAATGAAGTCTCTTCGTTTGAAGAAAAAACTATAAAATATCTCAACCTAATAAGTGACAGATTTGGCAATCCAATTAACTACGTTAAAATAAAGAATGAAGTTATTTTAGACTTCGCTATAAGAGAAACCTTCTTAATTCGATATGATAATACAGCAATTCGAGTCCTTTTTACATACTACAAAAATAAAAACGGGTGGATTGTTAATGCTTTTAAATGGGATGACACATTTACTGAAGAGTTTAAGTAGCTTCACTCTCAATCATCACACATGCTTCAACAGGCATTCGCTGCACATGCAGCCATCATTGCAGAAGACGATCCTTCCATCGAAGGATTAGCTGTAGCAGGCTCCTGGCTTACACAGGAGCTAGATGAATTTTCTGATCTTGATCTTATACTCATCACTACTGAAAAAGTGGACAGCGATAAAGCAAAGATGATGGCTTATGCAAGTAAGTTCGGCAACCTGTTGAATGGATTTACCGGTGAGCATGTGGGTGAACCACGCTTACTCATTTGTTTATACAACAACCCGCTGCTACATGTAGATATTAAATTTATTACAGCTGAGGAATTAAAAACAAGAGTAGAAAATCCGGTGCTGCTGTTCGACCGAACAGAAAGTTTACAGCAGATCATTGATTCAACTTCGTATCAATTTCCTCACCCCGATCATCAATGGGTCGAAGATCGCTTCTGGACATGGGTGCATTATGCCTTGCTGAAGATCGGTCGTGGTGAATACATGGAAGCACATGATTTTCTTGCGTTCCTGCGCATGGTTGTATTTGGACCATTACTGCACATTAAGAATAACAATTTACCAAGAGGTGTACGTAAAGTGGAAACAACAATTGCAGCAGAAGATTTCAAGCAATTGCAACAAACATTAGCAGTGAATAACAAAGAATCATTGCTTGCTGCATTAGATCAGTCTGTACAACTCTACCGTTCATTACGTAACAAACTGTTTACAGCTGATACAATTCTTCAACAGCAAACAGAAGAAGCGGTGATGAAGTATTTTGAGGAGATGAAGTAAGAAATACAATAATACAGTGAAAGAAGTATTCCGTCTGACGGAGCGTGTTACTGCAAGCCACCCGTAGACCAGTTCAATGCTGCAAATGATTGGTAAAACTTTACTTTCAGTTCAAGTAATTTCTGTTTGGCTTCCAGCACTTTTGTTTCACGTGAGTTGAGCAAGAACAAGGTTGTTTCGCCCAATGAAAATTTCAGTTGTTCCGCTTCAAACAGTCGTACATAATTGCGATAGGCGTTTTCGTAAATGCTGATCTGCTTTTGCAGGTTCAGCACTTCGTTATAATGAAAACGGACTTTGTTTTCCAGATTCAGTTCTGTAAAGCTGCGATCAAGTTCAGTTGATTTAATTTTAATTCGTGCTGCACGGTAATCACCAATGCCGCTACGGTTAGGAATAGGAATAACTGCATTCAAACCAAACTTGTAATTATTCTCAAAGAAATTAACATTGAAAGCATTCGACACATTATGTCCTTTTTGCAGAAAATTATATTTCAGATCAAGCTTGGGCAACAGATTCTGAAACTTAAGTCTGCGTTCAACTTCCAGCGATTGTAATTTAAAATCGATCTGTTGCAGCTTCGGATGATTGGTAACTGTTTGTGTGAGCCAGTCACTGAGTTGGTCAACTTTAAAGTTCGTGAATGATTGGGCGGTCCATACAGTATCAGGTATCACACGTTCGCTTAAATACACCGGCTTGTTTCCCTGCAGCCATAAAAATGTTGACAGTTCCAATGTTGACTTTCTGAACTTCAACCACGCTTCTTCACGCTGCTGTTGAAAGTTCTGCAACTGCGCCAGTGCTTCGGTGGTATCAACTGCCGCACGGTCGCCCTGTTGATATGAAATGCGCACCAGTTCATATCTTGCTTCATTCAAAGAGATCGTTGTATCAAGTACCGTCAGCAATTGATAATCTCTTGCCCAGCTCCAATAAGCTTTGTATGCATCAAACAACAAATCGTTAATAACAGTACGCCGTTCAAATTCCGATTGTTGTGTGAAAAGTTTTCCCTGTTGCAATGCTGCACGACGTTTATCCAATACCAGATCTTTTAACAACGGCAAACTGATGCCTGCATAACTGGTTCGGCTTGCTGATACTTCAGGATTAATAAAATCACCAAAATTATTTTCAAGCCCCGCATACAATTCCACACCAAACCATGTAGGAATTCCTAACTCTGCATTGGTATAATTATAATAGTTCTTACCATCAAATGTTTTCTGATCATTGTTCAAAAAAACAACAGGATCAAAATTTCCACGGATGGAAAGCAATTGTGCCCTTGCAGCATCAACTAATAAACCGGCTTGCTTTGCAACAGGATGATGTTGTTTTACAATCGCAATAAATTCATCTTCTGCCAACACACGTACTGTATCCTGTGCATACAAGGCTTTACTCATCACTACACCGAGCAGTAGTAAACTCAAAATTCCTTTCTTCATCATGTATGTCGGGCTGTTTGTCATTACTTATTTTTTTTCTTTTTCCTCTTTCCCGTTTGCAGTAGTTTGCGGACGGTAATAGTCAGGAGGAAAACCATTGATTTGCCGCCACAATTCATACCACACCGATACATCTTTCAGCAATGTAAAATTTACAGCCCCTGTGCCGAGTTTCATATTCATTGGCCATGGCCGTTCGTTCTTATCTTCGGCAACCAATACACGAAACATGCCATTGCTGCTGAGGTTCGATTCGATCGCTACAATTTCACCGGCATAAGTTCCATACGATGCCTGCGGCCATCCACTGAAAACAATTGCAGGAAATCCATCGAACATAAAACGTGTTTTCTGACCAATGTTCAACAGTTGCAGATCCATTGGCTTTACCCAAACTTCAACTGCGAGTTGATATTGCTTCGGTACAACTTCAACTATCATGTCGCCTTCTTTCAGCATTTCATTGATACCGGCTTTCATTGCCTTTATCACTTGCCCATCTTGCGGAGCCAACACAAAATATTGTCCGTTACGTATCCTGTAATTATCATATTGATTTTGCAGCTTGGCTACTTTACCCTGCCCTGTTGCAATTTGTGATTGCGATTGAAAACGATCTCCAGATGCTTTTGCAATCTTCTCTGCATATTCCTGAATGGCTGCATTACGTTCCAATTGCAGTATTAGTAAATCCTGTTTGCTATTGTTGAAATCGTTTTGCGCACCAATCATTTTTGCATTCACATTCTGATGCAACACTTTCCTTCGTTCAAATTCAGTCAACGGAATTACACCCTGTTCATACATTTTCACAGCGCCTTCGAGTTGGCGATCAGCTACATTCATTTCATTCATTGCTGCATTCACTTTCATACTGTCACTCTGCACTTTCCTTTTTGTCTGTATGAGTTTATTATCGATTGAACTTAACTTTAATTCCCGTTCGTTTTCCAGTGCTTCAATTTGTTGACCGGTAGTATTTACTTTGCCTTCATAATAATCGATCGTCATTTTTTCTGCGCTCAATTGCTGTTCGGTGCGCTGTAATAAATTCGGATCGAGGTAATCATCTTTTATTTCTGCCAACTGTACAATGGTATCGCCCCTCTTCACAAAGTCGCCTTCTTTCACCCACCATTTTACGATACGACCGGCAATAATATTGTTCACCTGTTGTGGCCGTTGCTCCTGGCGAAGCGTTGTTACGGTGCCGTTACTGCGGATGTTTTGTGTCCACGGTAAAAAAAGTATAATAATGGTAATGCAAATAATGATAAAAAAGTAACGCCGTATTTTACTGGATTTGTGTTGCCGGTAAATTTCATTGAACGAACGAAGCGGCTTACCTGTTTTTTCCTGTATATCGGGAGTAAGTAATTGAAACGACATGTGGTTTAGTTTAAGGGTTTACAGTTGGTTGCTCTTCTTTTACAATGCGTCCGTCCTGCATATATAAAACACGATCACATTTACGGGCAAAAGCTTCATCGTTTGAAATTACCAATACAGTTGTGCCGGGTATTTGCTGCAGAAGATATTGCTGCACTTTTTCACGGCAGTCTGCATCAAAGCCAAACCATGGTTCTTCAAGTAAGAGTAATTTTGGATGCGATACCAACGCACGGAGAAGCAATACCTTTCGTATAACGGCACTGGACAATCGCTTTCCTGCAGCATCGATTTGTGTATCGAATCCGTTTTTGAGTGATGAAATAAAATCACTGATACCAAGCTGTGTTGCAAGTGATGTTATTTGGGGAATTGTTACTGTTGTATCGCCCAGCGCAATATTTTCATACAAACTACCCTCGAAGATATCCTGCTGATGAAACAGGATACCTGTTTCTGCACGCAGCAATGCAGGATTATAGTTGCCGATAGGAATATCGTTTATGAGAATGCTTCCTCCAAAGTCTGCATAAGCTCCTGTTAGCAATTTCAAGAGTGTGGATTTACCGGAACCATCCCCGCCATTGATACAAACTTTCTCGCCCTGTTTTACGTTGAATGAAAGTTGATGCAGGATAGATGTTTGATCGTTATAACTGAAATGCAGATCGTTTACAGTAATTGACAATCCGTTTGCAGAAGGATCCGGTTGTAATGTTCCTTCAGATTCTAATGGCTTATCTATAACCTTTCCCAGTTTTTCTACACTGGTGAGTATATCATAAACCTTATCAAGACTCCTGATCAGTTTTTCCACCGACGCAAGTACCAACAGGATCACAATTTCCGCCGCCGCAAACTGACCTACATTTATTTCATTACCCACAAGCAATACTGCACCAACAATCAACATACCTGCAGTGATCAGAATTTTAAACCCGATCAACGTCCAGTATTGCATCAGCAGAATACGGAAATGGCTGGTACGTGCATGAAGATATTTAGTTACCAACGCATCAGTTTTATCAATGGGTAATGACGAGCCACGGGAAAACTGGAACGATTTCAGTACACGTGCTATTTCCTGGAGCCAGCCGGCAACTTCATATTTGTATTCGCTTTCATCGAGGCTGGTTGATAAACCTCTTGCATACGTTACCCGAATAATAACAACAAGGATCAATACCACCAATAAGCTGAAGATGATGAAAACATTTGCATACAACGAAAGCAGGATCAAACCAAACAATACCTGTATTAATGCAGCAGGAATATCGAGCAGCAAACGGCTTAAGCTTTTTTCTAAATTAACGGTATCGAAAAAACGGTTTACAAACTCAGGTAAATAATACTGATCGATCTTTTTAAGATCGAGCCGGGGAATACGCCATGCAAATTCAAATGAATAACGGGTGAATATCCGTTGCTGAATTTTCTCAATGATCTTCATTTGGTTTACCTGGAGCAAACCTGTAAGAAACACACTGATAACAACAAGAATAATTAAGACTATGATAGAAGTTGATAAACGGCCGGCGAGTACAAAATTGATAATGGCTTGTATACCCAATGGCATAGCAAGCTGCAACACCCCTGCAAGAATTGCATAAAAATAAATTGCACCTATCTCCTTGCGCTCCAGGTTTAATACCTGTAGTAAGCGTTGCAGCGGACGTTTCAGGTCTTTCGCTGCCTGGTTGTTTGCCATTATTTAGACCGTTATGTTAAAGAAAGTTATTGATTTTAAACCGCTCTTTTGAACAGGTTTTTAAATCGTTTGCAAAAGAACAGCATTTCTTAATAATTGTTTGCTGATTTTGTTTTTTTTAACAACTAACGGTAATCAACACTCACTTAGAGAAAGGGGGATATTGATGGCCAACCCACCTTCGGCAGTTTCTTTGTATTTGTGATTCATATCCTTGGCGGTATCCCACATGGTTTTTACCACGCCATCTAATGAAACCTTAGCATAATCGGGTGTGCTTTGTAAGGCAAGCTGAGAGGCAGTGATGGCTTTGATGGCGCCCATTGTATTACGTTCAATACATGGCACCTGCACAAGGCCGGCAATAGGATCGCAGGTTAAACCAAGATGATGTTCCATTGCAATTTCTGCAGCCATTAATACCTGTCGCTGTGTGCCACCCATACATTCAGTTAGTGCAGCAGCAGCCATTGCGCTGGATACGCCGATCTCGGCCTGACAACCACCCATGGCTGCAGAAATAGTTGAGCCTTTTTTAAAGATGCTGCCCACTTCAGAAGCCGTTAATAAGAAGCGAATGATCTTTTCTTCATCAGCACCATCGCAAAAACAAACATAATACATCAACACAGCAGGTATAACACCCGCAGCTCCATTGGTTGGTGCAGTTACTACCCTGCCGAACGATGCGTTCTCTTCATTCACGGCCAAAGCAAAACAACTTACCCAATCGAGGGTATATTTAAAATCATTTCCGCCGTTGCGTATGGCACCTGTCCACTCCTGGAAATTAGAATATGGCTTTTGTTGTAATAATTTTTTATTCAACCCAGCACCTCGTCTTTTAACATTCAAACCGCCGGGTAAATATCCTTCTGTATGGCAACCTTTGTACATACACTCCTGCATTACACGCCAGATATTTAGTACGCCTTGTTTAGTTTCTTCTTCACTGCGCCATGCATTTTCATTTTCCATCACTATTTCACTAATGCTCATGCCTGTTTTCATGCACCAATGCAATAGATCTTCGGCTGCATCAACAGGGAAGGGCAGCTGCACCTGTGCATGGCCGGTAGCTTCTTCGTTCTCTTTTACCACAAAACCACCGCCAATGGAATACCATGTTTCTGCTATAGACGTATCATCTTTAAAAGAAGCAAGAAATGTAACTGCATTGGGATGAAAAGGCAAACTCTCTGTCATTAAGAAATCAATATCCTCTCTAGGGTCAAAAGCCACTTCATGTTTTCCTCCCAACAGAAGTTCATTCATGTCAGCAATATCTTTGATGCGTGCATCAATTGCATTTACATCAAACGTAACTGGATCCTCGCCACACAAGCCTAACTGAATAGCAACATCAGTTCCATGTCCCTTACCTGTTTTTGCCAATGAACCATAGAGTAATACACGCACAGTTTCCACCTTTTCCAACGGTTGTATTGTTTGAATGGATTGAACAAAACGTTGAGCGGCTCGCCACGGCCCAAGCGTATGACTGCTGGATGGACCAACGCCAATCTTAAACATATCAAAAACGGAAATGGGTTCGTACGACAAGTGATTGAGTTTTTACAAAAGTAAGTAAACAAAAAAGCTCCCCGTTATTTGGGAGAGCTTTTCTACTAGCTTGTTGCTACTACTTATTTATAAACAGCGACAATTTCAACATCAAAAATGAGCATCGCATTTTGAGGAATTGTGTATAAGCCGGTATTCGGATTAAAGGACCCAGCTGCGCCATAACCCAATGAAGATGGAATATACAACCTGATCTTACCACCCTCTCCAACTAATTGCATACCCCGGTTCCAGCCTTCAATTAAACCGCCCAATGTGAAAGATGCTGTGGATGTTCCGGTTGTTTGATCGAAAATTGTTCCGTTTGCAAGTTGCCCTTTATACTTTACCACTACGGTATTGCAAAGCGCAGGTTTATTTGTGTTTCCTTGTGCGTCTATAACGTAATACAATCCCGAAGTACCCAACTCTACGGCTCCTGTAATGCTATTTGCCGCAATATAATCTGTTACCACTGCTTCTTCCTGTGCAGAAGCTGATGTGTTCTCAGCCGAGTAAGGGCATTCATTGCTGTTTTTTTTCTTACAAGCACTTAACATAGCTACTGCCATCAATAATCCAACTACATACTTCATGTTAACTTATTTTGTTTTTGTTCAAATTCTTTTAAAATGACCTGCTTTATTTTGACAATCATTTTTCTTCTAACGTTGCCTCAATCTCCAATTTTTGCTTCAGTTCAAGATAACGCTGTTCGTTCATCTCCCATTTAAAACGCATCTTGAAAATAGCATAGAAAACTACTACCAGTAAAACAGCGATGAGGATAATGGTTAATTGTGATCCGGAAACATAAGGCATATTTTTATACCAGCCCCTGAACATTACACTCAGCAAAATAGGAAATCCAAATGCAAGACCTAATGGCAACCCTATTGTGAGCTGACTCAATAATCTCTTTTCCTTGCTACGGTTTTGCTCCCACCATTGCATAAACTCTTTTTCCTCTGCCGACAGCATCTGTTATTTTTTGGCAAATGTAAGCAAGAGCGTTCAGCCCTATGTCTTCTTTAACGAAGATTTGCGGAATCAGTAAAATCACTGGATTTGGCCGTTTAAAATGGTCCGATCGGGTTGAGGCCATTCTATTTCTATGATAAAAGCTGGTTTTTAAGTATGTTTGAAAAAAATTATCCGTGAAAATCCAGGAAATATTATCACAGTATTTGTACAAGGAGAAAAGTCTTACTCTTCCGGGGCTTGGCCGTTTTGATCTTAATCCTTCGGTAAACATCTACGATCTGAAAGAAGAAGGATGGCCGGCCGACACAATTTCATTTACTACCAACCGCAACGCCACTGTCGATGAAGGTTTACTTCTTTTCCTGATGCAACAGACAGGAAAAATGAAACCACTTGCCATGAGCGATCTTGAATCGTATGTGAACAATGGAATGCAGTTGATCAATATTGGCAAACCCTTCCCCATTAAAGGTATTGGCTCCATCAATAAAACAAAAGACAACCAGTTTACATTTGAGCAAGGTAGTCCTGCATTGGAAAAGATAGACTCAATTAATACAGATCATGTGAGGGACCGTACTGTATTGGCTGAAGGTGAAAAGGAAATTGATTTTTCACATGAAGAACTGAAGAGTTCGAAAAAGCCGATCATTATTATTGGAAGTATTGTGGCGTTGGCTCTTGTGGGATGGGCCGTTTACTTGGCCATCCCCAAAAAAGACAAAGCCCCAGAGCCTGAAACAACACTTGTTGAGCAGGTTACTCCGGTTGATACTACTGTTCAACAGTCAGATACAACTGCAATTCTTGCAAAGGATACTTTACTACCTGTTACTCCACCAACTGTTGTTGATACTAATTCTCTGAAACTTGTTATTGAAACCGCTACAACAAAAGCGAAAGCAGATGCCCGCATAGCTTTTCACAAAACGAGAGGCAGAGAACTTTCATTAAACATGAAAGACAGCAGCACTTACCAACTTATTTTGCTCGTGCAAAAATCACTTTCCGATAGCAGCAAAGTGAAAGATTCGCTCCGCAATTGGTATGGTATTAAAGCAGATGTTGTGAAACAAGGGAACTAGTATGAAGCAGCAGGCCAGGATCATCTTTAGCATCTATGCGTTGGTGGTGGTGCTTGAATTATTATTCATTTATTTTGATCAGCCACAATTACGATGGTTTACCAAACCATTGCTTATGCCATTGTTGATGATTGGGTTTTATACTGCATCAGCTAAACGCAACGGCCTCTTATTCACTCTTATACTTTTAGCATTGTTTCTTTCGTGGGCAGGCGATGTATTGCTGCAAATGAAAGGAATGTTTATTCCCGGCCTGGTTTCTTTTCTACTGGCTCATATTTTTTACATCGTTTACTTTATTAAATCAGGAAATAACAAGAAGGGATTGCTACAATTACAACCATTGACCGGCATTCCAGTATTGGTTTACATTCTGATTTTCCTGTGGCTTCTCTACCCTTTTCTTGATGCACTAAAAATACCCGTAACCGTTTACGGCTTTACCATTGGCACGATGCTGCTGATGGCTATTAATACAAGACGGAGATTGAGTAATGATGCAGCTGTTTTGTTTTTCACAGGAGCTTTACTCTTCGTCATTTCTGATTCACTCCTTGCAGTTAACCTGTTTGCCATGAATCATGTTGCGTTAAGCTTATGTGTAATGCTCACTTATGCATCTGCACAGTACCTGATTGTGAAAGGCGCATTGACAAATCAGAAAAAGAACTAACCAGTTAAAGTATGAACAATGACCTTATACGTGATATTGCAAGACTTAAATCAATTGCTGATCTTGGACTACTCTACCATAATAATGAATTTGATAAGGAGCGTTATGAAGAATTAAGAGAAATATCTCTTCGCCAGTTAAGTACATTCAGCATTAACAGTGTTGAAGAGTTGAATATATTACTTCCTGTTGCAAAAGATTACCCAACAGCAAAGGTTGATATACGTGGATTGATATTAAATGCAGATAACAAAATTCTGCTGGTAAAAGAATCAACTGATAACAGATGGTCGTTACCGGGTGGCTGGGCTGATGTTGGTTATAGTCCAAAGGAAACCATCATCAAAGAAATAAAAGAAGAAACGGGGCTGGATGCAGAAGTAAAACAATTGCTTGCTGTGTTTGATAAGAACAAACATGATCATCCACCTGAACCGCATTATGTATTTAAAATGGTTTTCTATTGTACTGCACTTTCAATCAATCTGCAAAAAGGGTTTGATGTATTAGATATTGGTTATTTTGACATTAACGATTTACCTGAGCTTTCCACTAACCGAATTTTAAAAACACAGCTTGATTTGGTTTACGAGAAAGTAATAACTAAAAATATTGAACCGTATATTGACTAAAGCAATAACTCCCGCAGTGACGGGAGTTATTGCTTTAATAGATCAAATAAGGGTTGTCAAAAGAATCATCATCTCTCTTCCTTATCCTTAGTAATAACAAATCTAATTTGCTTTTCAATTTCTGCATAAACGGTAAAAGCATGTTTACTTTTTTCATTTCTCATGGTTTTTATCGTGATGAATAATTGAATTGCAAAGTCCCCTGTATTACCAGAGGACTTTTCTTTTATTTTCAAGCTGTTACTATTTGCCTGGGTGAAGAAAAATAAAAGCACTTCGTACTTCCAACTTCTCACTTTGCATTTTTTAGTAACCACCCATGCCGCCCATATCAGGAGCACCATGTGCATGTGGCTCTTCTTTCTTTGGCTTGTCAGCAATTACAGCTTCTGTTGTTAACAACATACCTGCAATAGATGCTGCATTTTCCAAGGCAACACGGCTAACTTTAGTAGGATCAATTACTCCAGCTTTAAACAGGTTCTCATACACTTCTGTACGTGCATTGAAACCGAAATCGCCTTTACCTTCTTTGATCTTCTGTACAACGATAGAACCATCAATACCTGCGTTTGCAGTTAATGTACGCATTGGTTCTTCCAGTGCACGACGAACGATCTGCATACCGGTTTGCTCATCTTCAATTTGTCCACGAACTTTTGCTTCCAATGCATCAATTGCACGGATGTAAGCAACACCACCACCTGGAACAATACCTTCTTCAACCGCAGCTCTTGTTGCATGTAATGCATCATCAACACGGTCTTTCTTTTCTTTCATTTCCATTTCAGTAGCAGCACCAATGTACAATACAGCAACTCCACCAGCTAACTTAGCAAGACGCTCTTGTAATTTTTCTTTATCGTAATCAGAAGTTGTGTTCTCAACCTGTGCTTTGATCTGGTTTACACGTGCAGTGATGTCGGTTTTCTTTCCTTTGCCACCAACAACTGTTGTGTTATCCTTATCAATTGTTACAGAAGAAGCCTGACCTAAGTAAGTCAAATCAGCATTCTCTAATTTGTAACCTTGTTCTTCGCTGATAACTGTACCTGCAGTGAGAATTGCAATATCAGTAAGCATTTCTTTACGACGGTCACCAAAGCCCGGAGCTTTTACAGCAGCCACTTTCAATGTACCACGCAGTTTGTTTACAACCAATGTTGCCAATGCTTCACCTTCAAGATCTTCAGAGATGATCAACAACGGACGACCGCTTTGAGCAACTTTCTCAAGAATGTGAAGAATATCTTTCATTGCAGAGATCTTCTTATCGTAGATAAGGATGTATGGGTTCTGCAATTCAACTTCCATTTTTTCGCTGTTTGTAACGAAGTATGGAGAAATGTACCCACGATCGAATTGCATACCTTCTACTACATCAACAGTAGTATCAGTACCTTTTGCTTCTTCAACAGTGATCACACCTTCTTTACCAACTTTTGCAAATGCTTCAGCAATCAGCTTACCGATTGTTTCGTCGTTGTTTGCAGAAATCGTAGCAACCTGTTGAATTTTTTTGCTGTCGTTGCCAACAGTTTGTGATTGGCTTTTTAAATTTTCAACCACCAATCTTACAGCTTTATCAATACCACGTTTCAGATCCATTGGGTTTGCACCTGCAGCAACCATTTTCAAACCTTCGCTGATAATTGATTGCGCCAATACAGTTGCAGTAGTAGTACCATCACCTGCAATATCTGCAGTTTTAGAAGCTACTTCTTTCACCATTTGAGCACCCATGTTCTCAATAGGATCTTCCAGTTCAATTTCTTTTGCAACAGTAACACCATCTTTTGTTACCGCTGGTGCACCAAATTTCTTTTCAATTACTACGTTACGTCCTTTAGGACCGAGTGTAACTTTCACAGCGTTGGCCAGAATGTCAACACCTTTTTTCATCTTATTTCTTCCTTCAATGTCGAAGAAGATTTGCTTTGCCATAGTTATACAATTTGAAAATTAATTAATTTGAAAATTTGAGAATTGAAGACTTGAAACTTGAAGCAGCTAAACAATTTCTCTGCCTACTTCGGGCAGGAAATTAGCACAACTTCAAATTTTCAAATTATACAATTGCTAAGATGTCGCTTTCACGCATGATCAACAGATCATCGCCATCAATAGCGATTTCCGTACCGGCATATTTACCGTAAAGAACGGTATCGCCAACTTTCACAGTTACGGGTTCATCTTTTTTACCAGGACCTGCAGCTACTACAGTACCACGTTGTGGTTTTTCTTTTGCTGTGTCGGGGATGATGATACCACCGGCTGTTTTTTCTTCAGCGGGGGCAGGCTTCACAATTACCCTGTCGTGTAATGGGGTAACACTTACCTTCTTAGCCATAGTTATTCTTGTTTTAGTTTTAAAATGAAATTAGTTCTTGCCCGATTTGCGGGGCAACGAAGGTAAGCGAATACAGTGCCAGCACGCCAGAACAGGAAAAAATTACAGGATTACATTGAAATGAGTGCTATACCCTCTAATTTCCTGACAGAGTAAAGACAATTTTTCAGACAAAATGCCTTTTTAGCCTGATTTAAAAGAACGGACAGCTTCGATTAAATATGTGGGTCGCCGCTAATTTATATTTAAGCATGTTTTGCCCCTTCTAAAGGATTGGGAATACTTATCTTTGCCGCCGATTAAAGTTCTTTCCACATGATCAGCAGAAGAAACATACGGGTTAAGGTGATGCAGACGTTGTACACTTGTTTTACGAGAGAGGGTGATATTACTAAAGAAGAGGCCATTCGAACATTAGATAAGCACATCGACCAGAGCCGCCAGCTTTTTGTTTTCCTTATTTACATACTTACAGAAACAGCACGCTATGCTGAGGCCGATGCACGGCAAAAGGCATCGAAACATTTGCCCACAGCAGCTGACCTGAATATCAATACCAAAATTTCCGGCAACACATTGCTTTGGCAATTGCTGGAACATACCTCGTATGACAAAGCTGCCAAGGAAATAAAACCTGAACTGATGGGTGCCGAAGACTGGATCAGGAAGCTTTATAGCGAATTGGTTACGTCGGATGTTTATAAGCAGTATATCAAAATTGAAGGACGTGAAAAGAAGCAGGAGAAGGAAATTCTTGAATTTATCTTCACCGATTTAATGCTGCCCAACGAAGATTTCATCAGCTTTATTGAAGAGCGTTTTCTTCATTGGGAAGATGACGCAGACATGATCAACCTGCTGATGCTTAACCTACTTCAAAAACCACACAATGGTGATTTCCAGCAATTCGTAAGTAACGAAAAATTAAAATTTGCAAAAGATCTGTTGCTGAGTGTTATTGAAAAAGAAGAGGTATGTAATGATTATATTAAGGATAAACTTCAAAACTGGGACCCTGAACGTACCGCCATCCTGGATATGATTCTGATGCGTATGGGCATTTGTGAGTTCTTGTTCTTTGAAACCATTCCGCCAAAAGTGACAATCAACGAGTATATTGATCTTGCAAAAGACTACAGCACCCCCCAAAGCGGCCACTTTGTAAATGGTATTCTGGATAGTATTCATAAAGAACTTGCCACTCAGAACAAACTCCACAAAGTGTCTTTTAAGAAACCATAATCATCGCTTTCCTTTACATTTGCAATCCGATAAACAAACAGATATGAAATTACTCATCGTATTATCAACCTTCATTGCATTTCTTACAGCTTGTGGGAATGCTGACAAGAAAACTGCTGAAGCAGCTACAACAACAACTGAGCAATCGGAAGCCGCAGAAGCTGCAGCGCAGGCTGATGTAACAACTGTGCAATGGCTTGATTCTTCACAGAACTTCGGCAAAGTAACTGACGGTGAAAAAGTAATGATCACTTTTCATTTCAAGAATACCGGCACAAAGCCATTGATCATTTCAAATGTGCAGGCAAGTTGCGGTTGTACCGTTCCTTCAAAACCAGAAGAGCCAATTGCTCCCGGTGCTGAAGGAAAAATCACTGCAGAGTTTAACAGCGAAGGCCGTGTTGGAAAAGCATCAAAAAATATTACTGTAACAGCAAATACAAAAGAAGGCGTCGCAGTTCTTATGTTTGAAGGCGAAGTACTTCCTAAAAAATAAAACAAATACACATGTACGAATTACTCTTATTTGCAGGCGATCCCAAATCAGGTGGTGGAAGCATCCAGTTAGTTTTTCTTGGATTGATGATCTTAGTATTCTGGTTATTCATGATCCGTCCGCAAGCTAAAAAAGCAAAACAACAAAAAACATTTATTGAGAACCTTCAGAAAGGTGATAAAGTAGTAACCATTGCGGGTATTCATGGCGTGGTGAACAAAGTGAATGAAGACGGTACACTTTCTTTGGAGATCAACCCGGGAAGTTATATCAAAATTGAACGCAGCTCTATCAGTATGGATTGGACAGCACAACTGAACAAGACAGCTGAAGTAAAAAAATAAATACAGCCGATAGTAAATAGCCGATAGTTATTAGTTAAGTAGTCAATGGGCTAACAACTAAAAACTATCGGCTATCGGCTTCTTAAAACAATGTTGAAAATCGGATTAACAGGAGGCATTGGCAGCGGCAAGAGTACTGTTGCGAAAGTACTGGAAGTGCTGGGTGTTCCTGTTTATTATGCCGATGAAGCCGCAAAAGAATTAATGTATTCAAATGAGCTGTTAAAACAACAGCTCATTTTACATTTTGGCAAGGAAACTTATTTTGAAGACGGGCAACTGAACCGTAAACATCTTTCGTCTATTGTTTTTAACAACAAAGAAAAACTGGAGTTACTCAACAGTCTTGTGCACCCCGCCACTATTGCCGATGCAAAAGAATGGTTCAGTAAACAACAGTCGCCGTATATTGTAAAAGAAGCGGCTCTTCTGTTTGAAAGCGGAACTGCTGAAGGATTGGATTATGTAATTGGAGTAACAGCGCCATCTGCCTTACGTATTAAACGTGTAATGGATCGTGATAGAGTAACGGCAGATGAAGTAAAGAGAAGAATGGCCAACCAGGTTGATGAAGCATTGAAAATGAAACTTTGCGATTTTGTATTGCATAACAATGAACAGGAATTATTATTGCCGCAAGTATTGGCATTGCATAACGAACTGATCAAACGATCAAAAGAAAAATGAGTTTATTATTTATCATCATTATTGCAGCAGGGCTTCCGTTTCTTACGGCGCAGAGCTATAAGAACATTAAAAAAATGGAAGCTGAAATGGAAGGCGCACAGATAGCCAAGATACCTGTGTACCTGCAATCGATGCTGATGCAGATCATTCTTTGTGTGCTGGCATTCTTTGCTGCCCGTAGTGAAAAGATCGAGATCCCTTTCAAAAGTAATTTCAACTATACCTCCGTTGCTGCAGCTGTTGCTTTAATTGGTATTGCGCTTGGTATCGCATGGGCATCGCAGAAATTTTCAAAAGAAAAAGATGAAAGCACCCTGCATCATATTTTACCCGACACAAATCTTGAGCGTTTAATCTGGATACTGGCCTGTGTAGTTGCTGCTTTTTGCGAAGAGTATATTTATCGTGGAGTATTGTTCCAGATGATCATGGGTTACATGGAAAACATGTGGTGGTTAGCTGCGATTTTAAGTGCTGTTGTATTTGCTTTTGGTCATGGCACACAGGGTGAGCGGGCCATTATACAGATCATACCATTTGCAGTGGGTTTTCAATTTCTTGCATGGATCAGCGGCGGGTTGATATTGCCAATGATCGCACACTTCATCTACAATATTTTAGTGGAAGTTCTCTTTGGTGAAAAGATCAAAAGAGATGCTGCCGAAGATAAGTTCTGAAGTTTTTGACTTCTAAGTTATTACTCTGCGTAAGCTCTGTGCACTCCTGTTCTCTATGCCAGAGAAAACCATAAAACTTAGAATTTCAGAACCAAGAACTTAAAACTATTCTACCATCCTACCTTCTCTCCCCAACTACCCAACCCAAAATATTTATTGAGCGGCATGGTCAATCCAATTTGATTGTAAGCTGTATTGTTTTGAAAATAGGTCCTTGCATAACGAAATTGCAGCTTTGAGAATAAAACACCGGCGCCTAACGAAAAACCTGTAAGACCGTTTCCGCCATTACTTACTTTTAATTCTCTTCCACGTAAGATATTATACGCAGCAGTTACCTCTACCCTTTCTCCTATGAGTATTTGTGTAGAGAAAACAAAATGTTGAAATATTTTATCAAGTGTGATCTTTTTTGTGGAAGCATTTTCATAGCCGTTATCGTTATTGAACAACGTATCGTTATACAAAATATCAAAGCGATGAAGATGATGAGCAGTTACAGAAAAACGAATGGGTGCTTTTGCCAAACGTTTGGAAATACCTGCCTGCAGATCAAACGGTAATTCTTCCGGTTCAGCTGGGTTGTAACGCTTTAACTGACCACCCATGTTTACAGCAACAATACTCGCCTGTAAAAGATTTGCAGTATCTCTGTACAACACACCCACATCAGCTGCAATGGCCGATGAACGATACTGCCCATAATTACTTGCTAAGAATTTCAAGGATACACCATACTTCCATCGATTGAGATATTCTCTGCTTGCCTGCACCTGCAAAACAAAATCACGTGGCCGATAAACACCTTCAATATTTCCCGATGCATCTGTTTGCTGTGTTGCGCCATAATCGAAATACAAAATACCGGCAGCAAAGTTCGTGTTTAACTTATTACTTCTGAAAGCAAGCATCCATTGAACATTTTTTACACCAGCATACAAAGCATTGAAGTTTGCTGCCATTTGTGTGTGCATACTTGAATCAAGTTGAGCAGGATTTGAAAAAGCAAGTGACACATCGTTTGACTCATTGGTAAGATTGATACCGCCCAATGCGGAGAGTTGTGGTGATGCAGGAAACTTCAGAAAATTATATGCAGTTCTGCCACCCAGTGTTTGTGCAAACAGGCCAGCCGAAACAAACGAAATAATCATGAAACAAATTAATCGACGCATAGCGGGAGTAACTAAGGCTGTAATTTAGGCAAAAAAATATCCCCCATAGAAATGGGGGAATCTCTTTAACCCTTAAAACAACCAACATGAAATGAATTCGTGTCGATCTGTTATTAACAGTTTTATAAAAGCTTAGTTCACTAAACCGAAAAAAACTTTACAACAAAGCCAGATCAAGCACCTGCTGCATTGTTTTTACGTAATGAAATTTCATGCCCTTAATGTATAAAGAATTGATTTCCTGAACATCTTTTTCGTTCTGCCAGCAAAGAACCACTTCTTTAATTCCGGCACGTTTAGCAGCTAATATTTTTTCTTTGATCCCGCCAACAGGAAGTACTTGTCCACGTAACGTGATCTCACCAGTCATTGCAAGAAATGGTTTTACCCTTCGACCCGTAAATGCACTTGAAATGGCAGTGAGCATTGTAATACCTGCGCTTGGGCCATCTTTGGGCACAGCACCTTCAGGCACGTGAATATGAATATTCTTCTTTTGAAAATCTTCCAGCTCAACACCAATTTTTTTGGCGTTTGCCTGCAGGTAACTCAAAGCAGTAGATGCACTTTCCTTCATCACATTGCCAAGATTACCCGTTAAACGTAACTCACCTTTTCCTTCGGCTAAACTGGCTTCAATAAATAATATTTCACCGCCAACTGCCGTCCACGCAAGACCAACAGCCACACCAGGCATATTGGCCGTTTTATACAGTTCATTGCTGTATCGTGGCTTACCCAATATTCTTTCAATATCATTTGCTGTAAGTGTTGGCTTCAGCTTTTCTTTCATGGCATATTCCTTTGCCTGTGATCGCATGATGGACGCAAGTTGCCGGTCGAGTTCACGCACACCACTTTCTCTTGTATAATCTTCAATGATTTTACGCAATACCGGATCACTCATTTTGAACGGGAGGTTCAGTAAGCCATGTGCTTCTTTTTGTTTTGGAACTAGATAGTTTTTAGCGATCTCAATTTTTTCTTCCACAGCATAACCACTCAGATCAATAATTTCCAAACGATCTCTTAATGCAGGTTGAATGGATGCCAAACTGTTTGCTGTTGCAACAAACAATACTTTGCTGAGATCATATTCCAGTTCAAGATAGTTATCATAGAACGTATGATTCTGTTCCGGATCAAGTAACTCAAGTAATGCACTTGAAGGATCGCCACGAAAATCATTACCCAGTTTATCAATTTCATCAAGGATCATTACGGGATTTGATGTTTTTATTTTTCGTAACGATTGTAAGATACGGCCGGGCATTGCCCCGATATATGTTTTACGATGACCTCTTATCTCACTCTCATCATGCAAACCACCTAAACTAATACGAACATACTTACGGCCAAGTGCACTCGCTATACTTTTTCCCAACGATGTTTTACCTATACCGGGAGGACCAAGCAAACAAAGGATTGGGCTCTTCATATCACCTTTCAGTTTCAAAACTGCGAGATATTCAAGAATACGTTCTTTTACTTTTTGTATTCCGTAATGATCCTGATCCAGTACTTTCTTTGCTTTCTTCAAATCATATTGATCATTAGTGTATTCTCCCCATGGAAGATCAAGCATTAAGTCAAGATGATTGTACACAACTGAATAATCCGGTGTTGATGGATGCATACGTTCCAGTTTCTCAATGCCTTTGCGGAACATCTCTTTTGCAGCATCACTCCACTTTTTCAATTCTGCTTTCTTTTTCATCTCCTGGATCTCCAGGTCGTTTGCATCACCACCCAATTCTTCTTTGATGCTTTTCATCTGCTGTTGCAGAAAATATTCACGCTGCTGCTTATCAAGTTCAGTTCTTGTCTTGTTGGTTACTTTATTCTTCAGTTCGGTGTACTGCAATTCTTTCTGCAATAATGTAAGTAACAACTCTGCACGTTGCTTAATAGTATTTGTTTCAAGCAAACGCTGTTTCTCCGAAATGTCACTGTTAAGATTATTACTTACAAAGTGAACAAGGAAAGCAGGGTTCTCAATATTTTTTAAGATGATAGATGCTTCGCTTGGAATATTCGGCGACAGTTGAATGATCTGCGCCGCCATATCTTTTATTGATCCTGCGACGGCTTTAAAATTTTCATCTTCCGGTGTTGGCTCTTCCTGCAATACTTCAATACTTGCCTTAAAAAACGGATCATCGGAAGTAAGCATGTTGATGCGGAAACGTTTCTTACCCTGTATGATCACGGTAGTTCCGCCATCGGGCATCTTTATCAGCTTCACTACTTTGGCAATAGTGCCTGTATATTCCAAATCAATGACAGTAGGATCCTCAACATTGCTGTCTTTCTGAGCCACTACACCAACCAGTTTGTTGGTCTTGTAAGCTTCGTTTACTGCTTGTATACTTTTATCACGACCAACAGTTATGGGCAACACAACACCGGGAAACAACACGGTATTTCGCAAAGGTAGAATGGGCAATTCTGCAGGAATTTCAATATCCTCATCGCTGTCGCTCTCAGCTTCATTTAATGGAATGATGGGTAAAAAATCTACATCTTCCTCGCCAGGTCTTAAAAACAAACTCTTTTCGTTCATAGTTTTCGCTTTAGTCATTTTGACAGATAAGCCCCTCGAAAAGGGGCTTTCTGCAATTTATTGTAGAAGTGCCAAGATTAATGCCAGAGGCAGGCATACTGCTAAATCTTCATATCAATATTCTTATTGCTGAAGCACAGCAAGAATAGGCTTTCCAACACAACCACTCGGCATTTGTATTCGTAACAAGGCCGCAACAGTTGGAGCAATATCTGTCATGTTTACTTCCTGATTACTTTTTCCTGCTTTAATTCCCCAGCCATACCAAAGTAATGGAATATGACTGTCGTATGGATTCCAAAGTCCATGTGTCGTGCCCGTAGGTCCGCCGTCGATCCAACCAGGTGCAAACATGATCTGTATATCACCGCTTCGTTTAGGATGCCAACCATTTGCCAGACGCTCTTTTACTAATACCGGCATTGGCTGTTCTGTCAACTCCTCTATTTCAAATACACGATCCACGCCTTTAATGCCACGTGCATAACTCAAAACTGTTTGCATAATAGCTGAACGATTGAGCTTAGCCGAATCAATAGTGTGATTGTTTAAAGTAATTTGATAATTGTATGCACTCAATACAAGATTATCTGCACCATACGATGTTTTCAATTGTTTATTTAAATCACTCACCATTTTATTATCATCTACTACTCCTCCGGGCAATTTATATTCGGTTGAAAAACCAGGTACATGCGCCACACCATGATCGGCAGTAAGAAAACTTACATATTCTCCCTTTCCAACTGTTTTATCAAGATAATCAAAAAGTTCTCCAAGATCTTTATCTAAACGCAGAAAACCATCTTCAGCTTCAATTGAGTTAGGACCAAATGCATGACCAATATAATCTGACGATGAAAAACTTACTGCAAGAAAATCTGTAATAGCATCTTTGCCTAATGCTTCATTTGCGATAGCTTCCTTTGCCAGCATCATCGTTAAAGTATTACCGTAGGGTGTTGAAGAAATCGAACCATAGTTTTTTCCAACAAATTTTTTCAGATCATACGGAAACCCTTTTTGATCTGCACCAAAAGGCTTCGCTTCATAATCATTTTCATCTTTTGTACTTTGCACATATGTGTTGATGGGATAAACAGTATTCCATCCTTTTTCATAAAATGCATCCACATGTTTTTTATCGTTGAAAGATTTTACCCACTGTGGCAAATCGTTCATGTAGTAAGTTGATGTGATCCAGTTGCCATTTCGTCCATCATACCAATAAGCTGCATTGGCACTATGCCCTGCAGGTAAAATTCCACCTCTGTCCTTAATTGCTATTCCAATTACTTTGCTGCGAAAATTTGTTGCCAATCGCAATTCATCGCAAATAGTAGTTGTAAGCATATTACGGGGACTCATTTCTCCGGCTGTAGATGTGCTGCCAACAGTCTTCACTGTTTTATCTTCACTGCAATAAACTATTCGTTTGAGTTCGTTGTCAAACCAAGCATTACCAGTAATACCATGCATTGCGGGCACAGTTCCTGTATAAACGCTTGTGTGGCCGCAAGCAGTTACTGTTGGCGCATAATTGATAAATGCATTTTCGCAACTCATTCCCTGGTTAAGCATTCGTTTAAACCCTCCGTTGACCGCATAACGTTCGTAATAGCGGTAGAGATAATCCCAGCGCATCTGGTCAACCATAATTCCAACTACCAGTTTGGGGCGTGGCACATTTGCATTGGGTGGATTTGGGGGAGTTTTTTGAGCTGATATATGTACAGAGCAAAGGATTAAAAGAAAAGAAAAGGCAAAACGCATACATTTGATTTTGAGGGGTAAAGATACCGGTGATTGACTGTTTACAAAGTGATTTTTATGCAAACGAATCTCTTCGTTTTCATCCTTTTCAGATCAGCATCAAAACCTTACCTTTGCCGCAAATTTTTCACCCTTAACAATTTCATCATATGGCAGACATTTTTGAGAAGATGCTTAAGAATTCCGGACCTATTGGTCAGCACAGAGAAAGAGCACACGGTTACTTTGCTTTCCCAAAACTGGAAGGCCCAATCAGCAGCCGTATGATGTTTCGTGGCAAAGAGAAAATTGTGTGGAGTCTTAACAACTATCTCGGTTTAGCCAATCATCCTGAAATACGTAAAGTAGATGCTGATGCGGCGAAAGAATGGGGACTTGCTTACCCAATGGGTGCCCGTATGATGAGTGGTAACTCAACGCTGCACGAACAACTGGAAAGAGAACTTGCAGCGTTCGAAATGAAAGAAGATTCTATTCTTCTGAATTTCGGTTACCAAGGTATAATGAGTACGATCGATGCGATTTGCGGACGTCATGATGTTATTGTGTATGATGCAGAAAGCCATGCTTGTATTATTGATGGATTACGTTTGCATCCCGGCCATCGTTATGTATTTAAGCACAACGATGTTGAAGATTGCGAAAAACAATTACAACGTGCGACAGCACTTATTGAAAAACAAGGTGCAGGTGGTATACTATTGATTACTGAAGGTGTGTTTGGAATGGCTGGTGATCAAGGTAAATTGAAAGAGATCTGTGACCTGAAGAAACAATACGATTTCCGTTTATTGGTAGACGATGCACATGGTTTTGGTACGCTTGGCAAAACAGGCGCAGGTGCAGGTGAAGAACAAGGTTGCCAGGAAAAGATTGATCTTTACTTTAGCACATTTGCAAAATCAATGGCATCCATCGGTGCATTTTTGGCCGGACCAAAAGCAATTATTGATTTTATCCGTTACAATATCCGCTCACAGATATTTGCCAAGAGTTTACCAATGCCGATTGTTGTTGGTAATCTGAAACGTTTGGAAATGTTGAAGACAATGCCTGAGTTGAAAGAAAAGCTATGGAGCAATGCTCAAAAACTGCAAACAGGTTTAAAAGAAAGAGGGTTTGATATAGGTAAAACAGATAGCCCGGTGACTCCAGTGTACATGAGTGGCGGCGTTGAAGAAGCAACTGCAATGGTGATGGATCTGCGTGAGAACTACCACATTTTTGCGTCGATTGTTGTGTATCCTGTTATTCCAAAAGGACATATCATTTATCGTTTGATTCCTTCTGCTGCTCATACAGATGAGGATATCGAACAAACATTAACTGCCTTCTCCGAAACAAAAGCAAAGCTTGATGCTGGTGCTTATAAAGTTGAAGCTATTCCTGATATGGCTGAAGACACGGTTAGTGGTAAAAGATTTGATTATATGCTTGACAGACCAAAAAATAAGTAAGGTCAAGAAGGTCAATTAACTAAAAGAGGCTGTATCAAATGATACAGCCTCTTTTTATTTCCTACAGCAAAAGCGTTTACAGGAATGTAGAAATTACGGTAAAACGTTACGAGTTTTCCTAATATCTGCTAATTGTTCCCTACTACTACATACGATAGGGTTGTATTTTTCGTTTCTCTTGTTTATTTTCGGGCATTATCATGACATAGCTATGTGTCAGGATAATTACTCAATCATAAAATCCATTGAGTACATATCAGAAAAGCTGATATCGCTAAAAAACCAATATTCTATTCGACCCAAAAAAAATACCGCATGACTTGGCTTAGAAAAACCATACTACTAACCTGCTTTTTTATTGCAACATTTACATCTTTTGCACAAATTGATACTGAGTTTTGGTTTGCAGCCCCGGATATAACCTCGTCAGGGAACAAAGATCGACCGATTGTATTCCGCATTACTTCGTTCAAAGAAGCTGCAACGGTAACAATTTCACAACCGGCGGGTGGCGGATTTGCCACTCAAATTATTAATCTGGCCGCTAACTCCAGTGCAAAAGTTGATTTGACTAATCTTATTGCATTGGTTGAATGTAGTCCGGGAAATGTGATACAAAACAAAGGCATTCGAGTAAGTTCTACAGCTCAAATTTCGGTGTATTATGAAGTTAATAACATCAACAATGGCTTAAACCCTGAGATGTTTGTTTTAAAAGGTAAAAATGCCGTTGGCAATAATTTTTTCATATCATCTCAGAATTTTGGTAATAATGGAGCTGGAACTCCAACGCCTTATTCCTCGTTTAATATTGTTGCTACTGAAGATAATACCAGCGTTACAATAACACCATCTAAGAACATCGTGGGGCATGCAGCAGGTGTGCCGTTTACAATTACACTTAATCGTGGGCAGACTTATGCAGCCGTAGCAACATCACAGGCTGCCGCTCAACATCTCGAAGGGTCTAGGGTTACAGCAAACAAACCAATTGCCATTACTCTGGCAGATGATTTTATAAGCTCTCCTGGATTTGGATGTTCCGATTTAATCGGCGATCAAACAATTCCGGTAACAGTAACAGGTACTGAATATATTGCAACGAAAGGATACCTTTTAGGATCTCTCGAGAAAATTTATGTAACTGCAACTGCAAATGGCACAACAGTATCTCAAGATGGAATGTTAGTAACCACTCTGAATGCAGGACAATCATTTCAAATAAGTCTTGCGAATACATCAACCTATATTCAGGCGTCAAATCCCGTTTATGCCTACCAAGTTTCGGGTATTGGCTGCGAACTAGGCGCTGCAATACTGCCACCCATCAAATGCACAGGTAGTCTTTCGGCAACATTTGCTAAAAGTACCAACCGTGAGATATATATGAATGTCATCGTACGTAGTGGAGGTGAGACATTTTTCAGGGTTAACAATAACAGTAATATCATTACCGCAAATAAGTTTACGCCTGTACCAGGGACCGGCAACCAATGGTTATCCGCAAGTGTTCTATTATCTAATTCATTTTCACCGCTTGATTCTCCTGTGACCATAACAAATTCCCGCACATTTTTCCATTTGGGAGTTTTAATGGGTAACGACAGAGAGGGAACCGGCTACGGCTTCTTTAGCAGCTTCAATAATAATTATGCGAATGCAAGTACAACTACTCCGTTTATTTGTGACGGAGGTAAGGTTTCGCTATTTGCAGACACATTGCTGACTGCAACTTATCAATGGACGGGGCCGAATGGTTTTACAAGCAATCTACAAAACCCTACCATCAATAATGCCTCTGTGGCAAGTGCAGGAAAATATTATCTGACGGTTACACTACCTGGCTGCGGCAATCAGCTCGATTCTGTAACAATTGGCATTGGCGGAAGCAAAACATCAAACGTTAATCGAACAATATGTGAAGGTGATACAGTTGAGGGTTATACAACCAGCGGAACATATATTGATACTTTAAATACTGCTCTCGGTTGTGATAGTATCCGCACATTAAATCTTATTGTGTTGCCCAAGTCTGTTCTTACACTCACGCAAACTATTTGTGAGGGTGATTCAGTTTTCGGTTATACTCAAACCGGTATATATATTGATACTTTAACAGCAGCAAACGGTTGTGACAGTATCAGAACAATTAATCTAACGGTATTACCAAAATCAAGATCAACACTTACTGAAACCATATGCCAGGGACAATCTTATCTCGGATATTCAACTGCAGGAATACATGTAGATACTTTAGTAGCAGCAAATGGTTGCGACAGTATCAGGACATTGATCTTAAATGTTGATACACAACCTCAACCCAACTTGGGCCCTAACAGAGAATTGTGTGTAGGAGATACTATACAACTTTATCCGGGATTATATGCTACGTATCTTTGGCAGGATAATTCAACCAACGATCGGTTTGTTGTTAATCAAACAGGAAACTATTCTGTAACTGTAACGAACGCATGCGGTTCGGCATCGGATAACGTTGCAATAAACAGTGTGGATTGTGTAATTCTCTTCCCCAATGCTTTTACACCAAACGGAGATGGAAGAAATGATTACTTTAAAATTCTTAACGCATTTAATCTCACAGATTATAAGTTAACCATTTATAACAGGTGGGGACAGCTTGTCTATTCAACTAGCGATTTTAGACAAGGTTGGGATGGACAATTGAAAGGCTTGCCTCAAGATCCGGGTATGTTTGTTTACTATTCAAGTTATAAAAAGGACAACATCCCAGTTACAACAAAAGGCACTTTTATCTTGATCAGATAAATTGAAAATAAGATTAATAATAAAGAAAGCCACAATCATATGATTGTGGCTTTCTTTATTATTCTTATGCTCTGATTTCTTTTAGCGAAGATCAACTACTTCTACACCGGGGTATTTTGCTTTATCAAACACAAACTGTGCATCTGCTACAGCGGCTTTTCCATTAAGTGTTGCAACAGTATAAGTATATTTGTTACCACTCTTCTCTAATACTTTGGTACTGTAGATCGTTTGAGCAGCTTTATCTACCCACACAATTACTTTGAAAAAAGACTTTGTTTTATCAACTGGTGTTAATTCAATTTCCTGAAGTGTTTTACCAGCTTCTTTCTTTTCGCCATTCAGCTTGTAAAGAAAATCTTTGTCGTAGAAATTGGTAAACAACTTTTGGGGTGTAATAGAATTTTGTGAAGCATCGTATTTCGAAATAGTTACTTCATTCACCGATTTATCGTAGTTCCAGATATTAGTCCCATCACAATAAATATCCTGACCACCTGTGATGTTTACACGATACTTTGTGCCCTTTGTAAATAAAGAGCCTTTCTTGATGCCAAGCACCTTTCCTTTTGCATCTTCATTCTTAAAAGAAAAACTTGCCTGCACTGCTTTAAACGTCTTGAACTTTGCACTTACTGCATCAAGAATTTTTTTAGCTGCCGGATCACTTTTACCCAAACTCTGGTTCTGGGCCATGATCGATAAACTAAAAATCGCAGCTATTGCTGTTAAGAGGATTGATTTCATTCCAACGGTTTTCATTCTGTTCTCTGGTTTTTATATATGGATCGCTTGCACAATCCGGTTGTTTAGTATTCAGAGTGCTATCCTACATGATTGGTTGCAACTGAAAAACTTAAGAATTTGTAAAGGCTGTTTAACAAATCTAAGGCCGCAAAGATAGGTATCTGCCGGAAAATGGTTGAGCGGGTGCCGTCAGGCAAACTTTAACAACTATCCCATCATTTCAAGATGCTGATTCAGCTCCGATTCTGTTTTGATGAGTACATCCCTTGCCTTACTGCCTTGGCTCGGCCCTACAATTCCAGCTGCTTCCAGCTGATCCATTAAGCGACCGGCTCGGTTATAACCCAGCTTCATGCGGCGTTGCAGCAGCGAAGTAGAGCCAACCTGGTTCTGTACGATCAAACGGGCGGCATCTTCAAAGAGAGCATCTCTGTCTGATAAATCAAAATCCTTTCCCTCCAGTTCTTTCTCATCAACATACTCAGGCAGTAAAAACGGTTGCGGATAACCACGCTGTTTACTGATGAATGAAACGATATCATCTACTTCAGGTGTATCAACAAAAGCACACTGCAAGCGGGTAAGTTCACCATTATAGCTGATAAGCATATCACCTTTACCGATCAACTGTTCAGCGCCTCCCGTATCAAGGATAGTACGACTGTCGACCTTGGACGATACTTTAAATGCAATCCTTGCAGGGAAATTGGCTTTAATAGTACCTGTGATGATATTTACGGAAGGACGTTGTGTTGCAATAATTAGATGAATGCCAACTGCACGAGCCAACTGTGCTAAACGTGCAATGGGCATTTCAACTTCTTTACCCGCTGTCATGATCAGATCAGCAAACTCATCAATAACCAATACAATGAATGGAAGATATTGATGACCTTTTTGTGGATTGAGTTTACGTGCAACAAATTTTTCATTGTATTCACGCAGGTTACGACAACCAGCTTCTTTCAACAGATCATAACGGTTATCCATTTCAATACACAAAGCATTAAGTGTATTGATCACTTTTTTGGTATCAGTAATAATCGATTCTTCTTCGCCTGGAAGTTTCGCCAAGAAATGATTTTCGATATGTCGATATAAACTCAACTCTACTTTCTTGGGATCGATCAACACAAACTTCAATTGCGATGGATGCTTTTTATACAAGAGTGAAACAAGTATCGCATTCAATCCAACTGATTTACCCTGCCCCGTTGCACCAGCCATAAGCAAGTGAGGCATTGTTGTAAGATCAACAATGAAGTTTTCGTTATCGATCTTTTTACCGATGGCGATCGGCAAACCAAAATTGTTATGCTGAAATTTTTCTGAAGACAATAATGTTTTCATACTCACCACCGTCTTCTTCACATTCGGCACTTCAATACCAATGGTGCCTTTACCGGGAATTGGCGCAATGATACGAATACCTAATGCTGCAAGACTTAACGCAATATCATCTTCCAGGTTTTTGATACGGGAGATACGCACACCAGCAGCAGGAACAATTTCATACAGCGTTACTGTTGGACCAACTGTTGCAAATATTTTCTGTATCTCAATATCGTAGTTGCGGAGTGTACTGATGATCTGGTTTTTGTAACTCTCCAGTTCATGCGGATCCTGTACAATTTTTTCGCTGCCGTGATTCTCCAGCAAATTCAATGATGGGAATTTATAATCTTTCAGATCAAGGAATGGATCGTACGGAGGTAAATTTTCTACTATTTTTTTAACGGGAGATTCGTCCTCATCATCGTCTTCTTCCTCATCAGTTAAGTTTTTTATTTCTAATGGAGGCCCAACCTCCTCTTCATCCATCTTCGCAGGCTTCTTTGGTTTATCTGCATATGGAATGGTCATTTCAACCGATGGTTCTGTATGCGTTTGTTCTTTGACAGGAAGCGGAGTTACAGCAATAACATCTTCTTCCTTTTCATTAATGACAAAGCTATGGAGCGGATTTTCTTTTTCTTCTGCTAATGGCAATGGCGTAAAAGAAGATTCCTTTTTGAGTTGATTTTTTGCCTGCTCTTCAATTGCAAATTTTTCATTAACGTCAATGGCTACACGTTCAGCAATTTCTTCCGGTATTGGATCAACAATAATTTCTTTAGGTTTTTTTGCAGGTAATTTAAACACCGGGTTAAAACGCCAGATAAGGTAAGAAACTGCTGCCAGTGACAAGATCAACCCCGTACCGGCAGTACCAACAAAACCATTTAACCAGCTGGCTGAATAATTACCAAAAGCCCCACCCCATGGAAAACCAAATCCTTTCATAAAAAATGAAAAGAACACAGGCAGCACCAACAAACCAACCAACACATACTTGAGATTGCGGGCCATTGAAAAAACTTTCTTCCCGAATAAAAAATTAGTGCCGATTATAAAAAAGAAACTACAAATGAGGTAAGACGAAACACCAAATCCTTTGTAAAAAAACAAATGCGATACCCAGGCACCAAAACGACCCAACAGGTTAGAGACAGCTATTTCTTCGTCGAATAAAACTCCCGCTCCATGACGCAGCACTTTGTCCTGGTCTTCTTTCCAGGTAAACAGATAAGATGTAAATGCAATAAACAAAACAAGCGAAACAATAAATAAAGCAATGCCGGCGATCTTATGTGTTCGCTCGTCCTTCACCAGTTCCTTTACGTTTATCTGCTCCTCTTTTTCCTGCTTCAGCTGTTCAGGGCTTTCCTTTTTCTTCTTGTCTTTCGTGCGGTTTGAGGCCATAAAAACAAAGATAAAGAATGGAAACTTCCTGACAACGGTCAAAAGGAACCTGCTTTCCGCAAAAATTTCTATCTTTCTGCTGAACTTTCTGCTACATGAAAAAATACTTTCTACCCATTATTCTGTTCTTCCTGAATCTTTCTGTGGCCAGTGCCCACCAGGACACAAGTTTGTCGGTGATCTATACTTCCAAAGTCATTAACCTGCATTTTCTTCAACCGAACATGCACGTGTTTGTTGATAAACAAAACAACACCGATATACAGACTCTTCGGGGCTCGATGTTTCTGCACCTTAATGAAAAACCTAGGCGGAGTATTTCGAAAAACTCTCTCAGCGGCTCAAATATCTATCTCCTCTTCTGGATCAATAACGATGAAGATAAACCACGCAACTTTTATATTTCTCCAGGCATTTATGCAAGGGAATGCGTGGTGTTTTCAAGGATCAACAACGATTATCCGTGGGTAGAGATTCCCGGTCAGATCGACCCTTCCAAAAACGAAAATGCTTATCGCTTCTTTACTGTTCCTCCTGGTGTTGAGATGCAAATACTTGTCCGTTGCCGTTACGCAAGGGCCGCTGTTGTATCGCTAAAACCGTTCCTTATTAATCCTATCTATTTCGATGATCACATTAATAAGATTCACAACAACTGGTATGGTTTAAATACGTTTACCTATCTGCTATGTGGATTGTTATTAATGATGCTGCTCTATTCATTTGCAAACTTTGTGCAGAATTATAAAAGATCTTTCCTGTATTATTCAATTTATGCACTTTCCATAGGAGCACTTCTGTTTTTAAAAGCAATTTTATACCAACGATCAATACCTTTTAACTTCTTTTATGAAGAGTATTTCGATTACTTCCTGCAGATCATAGGTTACATTTTCTACATCGGCTTTACGAGAATGTTCCTTGATACGCCAAAGAATTATCCTCTGCTGAACAAGATGTTCATTCTTGCAGAAATAATACTGGCCATATTCCTTATTGCTTTTACAATATTATATTTTACCGGCGCATCTTACAGCAAACTTGAATCAACTGAAAATGCCAGCAAGTTCTTCCTGATCTTTCTTGGAATAATGTATCTGGTATTGGGTATTGTGAAACGTAACAAACTGATGAACTATTTGCTGGCAGGCAATATTGCAAATTTGATCGGCGGTGGTATCTCCATGTTTCTTATTTCATTTCCATCAACAAGTATTTTTCCTTCAACAGGCTTATTCCGTCAATCACTGTTTTATTTCGAAGTAGGTATTTTGTTTGAATTGGTTTTCTTCCTTCTTGGCCTTGTTTACAAAAACAAAATTGAGCTGATCGAAAAAGTAAAAATGGATGAAGCCATTAAACAGGAAGCTGATCGTCAAGAGTACGAAAAACAAATCGCTATATTAAGTGCGCAGCAGGATGAACGAAGCCGAATTTCGGCCGATATGCATGATGAATTAGGAAGTGGTGTTACGGCCATTCGTTTGTTGAGTGAAATTGCACGACAGAAAACAAAACAACAACCTGTTGAAGAAATTTCACGCATTTCCTACAATGCAAATGAACTCATGACCAAGATGAATGCGATCATCTGGAGTATGAACCCCGGCAACGATACCGTCAATAGCCTTGTTGCTTATATACGTTCTTATGCATCGGAATACCTAGATAATTTTGATATGGATTACACCATCAATGTGGCAACAGATATCCCTGATACAGACGTTTCGGGTGTCAAGCGCCGTAATATATTCCTGGTGTTAAAAGAATCGATCAACAATGTAATGAAACATGCAAAGGCAACGGAAGTAGAGATCAATATTCGTTTTGCCGGCAATACCATGCTCATTGAAATTGCAGATAACGGCAAAGGAATTGATTCTGAAAAACTAAACCAATTTGGAAATGGCTTAAAAAATATGCAGCGACGTATGGAAGGTATTGGTGGAAGTTTTACAATTCTAAATCATAATGGAACAACTGTAAAGCTGGAAATGCCGTTGCACTGATCTTAGTTTTTTCTTACTCCAATAAATAAACTCAACCAGCCGGCAATAAAACATACACCGCCAATTGGTGTAATAGCACCTAGCCAGTTTACTGATGTTGCTCCTGTTGCTTTTAAAAGGATCATCGTATACAACGATCCGCTGAAGACAAGAATACCTGCAATAAATAAATAACCAGCACGCTTATACCAGGCATTTACTCCCTGCTTTAACAGTAAGCCCACAAGAGCTATTGCAAACAAATGATAGAAATGATATTGCACCGCAGTTTGCCATGTTTGTATAGCTTTTTCATCAACCAATTCTCTTAATGCATGGGCACCAAAAGCACCAAGGGCAACTGCAATCGCTCCCAGTATAAAACTGATGCTTAAAAACTGCTTATCCATTCCTGCGTATGATTTTTTGAAAGTTATCGAGACTCATAAACTCAGCCGGCAAATGATACATGGCCTGGTGATAAAAATGTTCCCGCTCTGTAAGCTTACCTGAAATGAATTGTGCCAGCACTTCATCGTTCATACCAGCTATCAGTGGTCTTGTTTCTTTTTCTGTATGTAAACGTTGCACTAATAATTCAACCGGGCTTTTAATATAAATAGTTACACCAGCTTCGTTCATCCGTTTCATGTTGTTATGAAAGCAAGGAGTGCCACCGCCACAACTGAGAATAAAATTATCAAGCTTCATATATGTGCAAAGCGTTTCTTTCTCCATCTTCCTGAACGCTTCCTCTCCTTTCTCTTCAAAAATTGCGGTGACCGCTTTCCCTTCACGCTTTTCAATTTCTTCATCAAGATCGTAAAACTTCAATCCAAATTTTTCACTCCATTGTTTACCCCAATATGTTTTACCACTGCCCATAAACCCTGTAATGAAATATCGCATGAAGGAGTTAGTTGTTTGCTACGAAGGTAATGAGTGATGAGTGATGAATGATGAGTTGGCGTATTTTATTTCCGGCCTCTGCTCTTACTCATCACTGATCATAAAAAAAGCCCATCGTTTTTCAACGATGGGCCATATGAAGATCAGTTATTACTGTTCTTATTCTGCGCTCTTGCTTTCTTCAGCACCGCCATCTAACTTTTTCTTCAGATCGGCGAGAACACCTAAGTCTCCAAGCGTGGTTTTTTCCACTTTGCTTTGTACTTCTTTCACCGCTTTTTTGGTGCGTACAGCATCAGCTTGTTTTTCTTTGAACTCAGCGTTCTTTTCATCTGCAATTGCTTTTTCCCAGATACGAGCATGACTGATAACAACACGTTTTTCGTTACGATCGAATTCGATCACTACGAACTGTGCTGTTTCATCTGCCATTACCTGTTTGCCATCTTCCTTGTTCAGGTGACGGTTAGGAGCAAAACCTTCAATACCGTAAGGCAATTGAACAATCGCACCTTTGTCGTCTTTTCTTGTTACATGACCTTCATGAACAGTTCCAATTGCAAATGTTTCTTCCAATGCATTCCAAGGATCTTCTTCCAGTTGTTTGTGACCTAACTGAAGTTTGCGATTTTCCTTATCGATGCTGAGGATCATTACTTCAATATCCTGTCCAACCTTTGTGTATTCACTTGGGTGGTTGAAACGCTTAGTCCAGCTAAGATCACTGATGTGGATCATACCGCCGATACCAGCTTTCAATTCAACAAACACACCGTAAGGAGTAATGTTTTTCACTAAACCTTTGTGCTTGCTTTCTACAGGGAAAGTTTCTTCAATTGTGCTCCAAGGATCCTGGCTCATTTGCTTGATAGAAAGACTCATCTTACGAGCGTCTTTATCAAGTGTAACGATCTTCGCTTCGTGCTCATCACCCATTTTGAAGAATTCTTTCGCATTAACCGGAGTGTTAGCCCAGCTGATTTCACTTACGTGAACCAGACCTTCAACACCAGGCATAATTTCTAAGAATGCACCGTAATCTTCGATGTTTACAACTTTACCTTTCACGGTATTACCTTCAGCAATTGATTCGCTGAGTGTATCCCATGGATGAGGAGTCAATTGTTTCAGACCAAGGCTGATACGTTTTTTATCATCGTCGAAGTCGAGAACTACAACATTCAATTTCTGATCCATCTTCAACACTTCTGTTGGATGGTTGATACGGCCCCAGCTGATATCAGTGATATACAACAAACCATCAACACCACCAAGGTCAAGGAACGCACCGAAATCAGTGATGTTCTTGATAGTACCTTCCAGTACCTGACCTTTTTCCAGTTTACCCATGATCACCGCACGTTGTGCTTCAATATCGCTTTCGATAAGTGCTTTGTGACTTACAACAGCGTTCTTAATGGTTTCGTTGATCTTAACCACTTTAAACTCCATTGTTTTGCCAACAAACTGATCGTAATCTGTAACAGGCTTCACATCAATTTGTGAACCTGGTAAGAATGTTTCCATTCCAAATACATCAACGATCAAACCACCTTTGGTTTTGCTTGTAACAGTACCGGTAACAATTTCACCAGTTTTGTGCACTTCCATAATACGCTCCCAGGCACGTGTGATACGGGCAAGTTTGCGGCTAAGGTGTAAGTGACCTTCTCTGTCTTCTTTTTCAACAACCATTACTTCAACAGTGTCACCAACTTTTAAACCTGGTAAATCACGGAACTCGTTCAAAGAAACGAGACCATCACTCTTAAAGCCGATGTTTACAACAACATCAGTTTTTGTTAATGCCACAACCTGGCCATCAACAATTTCAGCATCGTTTACCTGCTTGAACGTACCATCATAAACTGAATCGTACTTTTCACGCTCTTCTTTGCTGTAAATGGCAACGTTACGTTTGTCAACGCTCCAATCAAAATCATCATGAGCAGTTTGCTCAATTACAGGTGCCTTTGTTGTCGCTGTAGATGTTTCGGCAACTGGTGTTGCTTCCACGTTCTCCTGTGCATCAGCGTTTGAGTTAACAATTTGATTTTCTGACATAAAATAGCCCCGGTTTGTTTAATTGATTCGGGGGTGCAAATGTAGGCTAAAAAGCTGTTGGGGCAAGGGTTTTGAGGCTGGTTTTTTTAGAGAGGAAAAGGCATTTTTTGTGACCAGCTCTCGCATTTCATGGAATCGCCTGTTGCCACGCTCGCTTCAGGGTTCCGAATTCTGATTGTCAGCGTGTTATGAATCTACCAAGGTATACTATAGTTGCCGGCGAATAATTCCAATTGTTTGGCTACTTGAAGGATGGTATACCTAATTGCGTTTCCATTATTTTTATGATCTATGGAACAAATGGAAAACTTACTCAACGAGTTTGAAGAGCCACAGTACAGCTATGTGGGGTTTTGGTCACGCTTTGGCGCACTGCTCATCGACGGAATTATTCTTGTTACTGTTGCTTACTTTCTGAGGCTTTCACTGGCAGAACTGGAGAATAGTCTGGTGCTGCTGGTTGTAACAGCAATTGTTCCTTTGTTCTATAACCTGTTTCTTGAATATAAATATGGGGCAACGCTTGGCAAAATGTTACTGAAGATAAAAATTGTGAACTACGAGTTGCAGCCTCCCACCATCAGCAATGTTGTTCTTCGCAATATCATCTACATAGGATTACAGTTAATTTCGTTTGCAGTTGAATTAAACAGTTATTTCAAATCGCAGTCATCCGATCCTTACGAGTTCACAGGGTTCAATAATTTTTTTACGCCAGAAGTAGTTATCGGTATTATCTACGGCGTCTGCGTCTTTGTCATTTACATTATTGAACTGGTGTTCCTGTTGAACGATCCAAAGTGCAGAGCATTACATGACAGAATTGGGAAAACGTATGTAGTGAAAAGTATAATGTGAACAGTTAAAACCAAGGGTTAAGCCTGCTTAAGTTTGGTTCTTCTCATCAACCCAATCACAATCATCAAAAGACAAAGTCCAATTCCTCCATAAGCAATGGTTACAATTTCATTGTAATTCGATTGCGAAACTGAAATACCATACAATGCCCAAGCAACAACAAGTGTGTAAAAAAAATCTCTGCGAAAGATGGAAAAGAATGCTCCAAGCAGCGCTGCTGTTGTAATCATGACACAACTCCACATCACTTCACCAACGCCAAAGCCATTCCAGTTATAATGAACCAATAAAGCTGTTGTGTTAGCAATGGTTGCAACGCTTATCCAACCGAGATAAACAACAAACGGAACATACAGGAATATTTTTTTTACAGCTTTCAACTTTGATCTGTGCTGTTGCAATTTTATATAAATGAGGATCAGCGTTGCTAAAAACCACAACATAAAAACCAACGACAACTCAATTAATAACATATGCCACATTATGATCCACACACCGTTTAATGCACAGGTGAGTATAAAATAAGGCGCAATTGTTTTTACAAGTGGCATCATCGCATCAGCATCATTTTGTTTCCATAAAACCGATGAGCTGTAAATAACATAACCAAGCAACAATAAATAGATAACGCCCCATATACTGAATGTAAAACCAGCGGGAACAAATAAGTTAGGATACATGGCACTAATCTCGCCAGTTGTATAACCATTCAAGGGCATGCCATTGGCCAATGCATTCATGGCGATCATAAAAGCAAAAAACAAAACCTGGTAAATTGTAAGATGGCGAGTGTTTGTGATCATTGCTGTTATTTATAAAATAATTACACCTGAACAGCCATACTGTTCACTATTTCCACATCACATAGCTCTTTGCCAGTAATGGAAGAACTGCTAAAGAAGCAAGCGCCCACCATCCACCAACAAAACAATACAGCAATGCAGCAACAGACAACAAATAGAGAGGATATAAAAAGGCCATCAGGCAAAAAAGGATACTATCATAGTATTGCTCGCCACGTAGTTTCCATGCAAGACGCTCTAAAGGAAAATAGAAAAGTATATGTGTGAGCACGCCCAGCATTGCAGGAACAAAAAGGAAGGGCTTGGGAATTTTCAGGCTGTTATCAGCATTGGTTATCTCTGATAACTCCTGCAATTGCACTTCTGCAGCTTTATTAATTGCCACCGAAGCTACACCGCTTTCCATATTTGCCGAGATCACTTCTTTGCCAAACTGCTTACCGAAATTGATATCAAACGTTTTAGGGAAATCAACAAATGAATTATACCTGACCCAGACAGGCAAAAAAGTTACATCCAATCCATCGGCCCATGCCTGCATCAGCATTCGTGGTGCACCTTTTTTTAATGGCAGCTGCAAAGTGGTTTGGTGTTTACAAAATCCTTCCACAAAAATGAGCACGTGTTCGCCACGTTGCAGGATCTTCCTTACTTCTTCAAATGTTGCATCGTTATTTGCAAGTTGACCCTTACCGTCACTCATGCGATAAATGGGTATCATATTTACTGAACGTAATATCTTTCTTACAATGGGATTCTTAAACACACCACTTCTGGTAATAAAATGAACCCGATGGTCCATGACCGTACCAACAATAACAGCATCGAGAAATGAATTAGGATGATTAACACCCAGCACCATGGGCGTTATAATCTTTGTTGCGTCTGGATTGTAAATGCTCAGTCGTTTTGTGAAAATCCAGAAATAAAACTTTGCCAGGATCTTGGTAAAAATATACATCCGGTGATAAACATTAAGTTGGCAAAGTAAGGGAAAAATCCAATGACGGAATGCCGTCAACTAAAAACGCCACCCCGAAACCGTGGTGGCGTTTATTCACTTACTGTTATTTTTTACTGTTCTGACACCAGCTTTCCGCTTTCATCAAACACAAAAGTTCTTTTCTTACCTGCCTGATCCATGATGATCTGGAAAAGATTCGGGTTCTTCGGCTTTTCGATCTTGATTACATCTGTAGGGCTTCCTTTCGGAAAGCGACGCAGAATTTCATCTAACACCGGGCGTGGAGCTTGTTCTCTTGCCATGGGTGTTCTGGTATCAACACGTTCGCCATTGCTGTGGTAAGTTGCAGTTGAACGCCATACACCATTGCCAAATACAACAGTCCAATCACCACGGTTCTTTGTCCATGTAGCATTAACGGCATTAGGATATTCACCGGCAAACGCACTTCCTACTTTTGTAGGTATGTTTTTTCTAATCTTGCTGTTACCATTTTGTTGTGCGTTAGCAGGATTCTGTCCACTGTTCTGATTGTTGTTACCGTTTGTTGTTTGAACAGCTTTATCCGTCTTTTGCTTGTCTTTGGTTTTTTCTTTGCTTTTCCCCTGGGCAAAACCAATAACACCTGCCAGAAGAAAAACACTTAGTGTAATAAATTGTTTCATACGTTTATTTTTTGTTTACAGCCAAGTAATGCTTAGCCGCAAGTTAATAAGACCAATTAATATACCAATTGGTTGCAGCATTAACTTGCTATCCGCCTGATGGCCGCTACTAACCGGTCGAGATCTTTTGTTGAGGTATACACATGTGGTGTTATTCTTACACCATGAATATTTTCCCAATCAATAGAAACCGTATGAATTTTATGTTTATCATGCAATTTTTTAGCAACCTCACCGGGGTTCATACCTTCAATGGCAATGTTGGCAATTGCACAATAGAACTTCTTATTTTTTGGTTGAAGGAACGACACACGTTTGAGGTCACTTACTTTATTCACCCAGTAATCAGTTAAATAGCGAAGCCTTTCTTCTTTTCGTTTTGATCCAATGATGTTGTGAAAATCAACGGCATTACCAATGGCCATTTCACTTGCGAATGAACGTGTTCCCAATGATTCGAACTTTCGTATATCCGCACCATCTGGTTCTACACTACTCAGCAACGCCCAGATATTTTTGATCTTTTCTTTTTTGATCCATAACAAACCGCTGCCGAATGGTGCGCATAACCATTTATGTAAAGAAGTAGCAAAGTAATCGCAACCAAGATCGGGTATATTGAAATCAGTATGTCCAAATGTATGTGCTCCATCTCCTATTACTTCAATGCCACGTTTGTGTGCTTCATCTGCAATTTTTCGAATAGGAAGTATTTGACCCGTCCAGTTAATAAGATGGGTTATGTGTACAATTTTTGTTTTTGCTGTAAACGCATTTATATATTGACGAACGATCTCATCTTCATTTTCAATTGGCAAATCAAGATTCAACCAAATAAGTTTTATACCATCTCTTTTTTCACGCTGTTTCCATGCATTTATCATGTTGGGATAATCCTGCCTGGTCAATACCACTTCATCGCCTGCTTTTAAATTCAATCCAAAGATCACCGTGTTCAATCCTTCTGTTGCATTACGGTTGATCGCTAACTCATCTGCATCACAACCTGCAAGCTCAGCCAACTTTACACGTAATCCTTCTCTTCCTTCATCTAATGTTCGCCACATATAATATGAAGGCCCTTCGTTACTGAATTGATAGAAACGAATATGTGCATCCTGCACAATCTTTGGTTGAGGACTTACGCCACCATTGTTGAGATCAAGTAAATTAGGAGAAACTGTGTATTGCTCTTTTACCCATCCCCAAAAATCCTCGTCCGTCATTGCTTCATTGGGAGATAGTTGCTTGAACTCATGATATTTTTGTTCTGCCTCTTTTGCAAACAATGAATTGGTGAATGGAAGGAAAGTAAAAACCCCTGTTGTTGCTGACAGATTCCGGATAAAATTTCTACGGGACGACATGCTTTTTGGTTTAGCTAAAGATAGTTTTTTTGAACAAGTACAAGACTGATAAAAATCACTCCCTTCATAAGTGTACAGGACTGTTTTTCATCAAACCGGACTGCTAATTAACCATAAAAAAGCGGAGATATTTTTTTATTTATTATCCGTGACGAATAAGTTTATATCTGTGCAAGTGATCAGGAATTTGCTGCTAATGTTGCGATGGTTTTTGCCGCAATAAAACCACTCGTCCATGCATGTTGAAAATTGAAACCACCGGTAATACCATCTACATCAAGTATTTCACCGGCAAAAAATAAATTAGGGTGCTGTTTGCTTTGCATGCTGTTTGGATCAACCTGTTTCAGATCAACACCCCCGGCAGTTACAAACTCTTCTTTAAAGGTTGTTTTACCTTTCACCTGGAATTCATGATTGCACAAAAGCTGGATAAGTTTGTTCTGCTCCTTTGCAGGAAGATCGGCCCATCGCCATTCTTCTTTTATACCTGCTTCCTTCAATAGGAATACCCATAGACGATTGGGCAGTTGAAACAGGTTATTGTTGTAGATCTTTTGTGAACCTTTAGTATTACGTATTAATTGCAACTCATCTTTTACTGACTGCTCTTTTGCATCACTCAGCCAATTAACATTGATGGTGAAATCATAATTACGTTCCTGCAATTCTCTTGCACCCCATGCTGATAATTTCAATACGCAAGGCCCACTCATTCCCCAATGGGTAATAAGCAATGGGCCGGTATTCTTTAATTTAGTTGATTGAATTTTAATGGTTGCTTCCTGCACTACTACGCCCATCAATTCTGTGATCGGGTGCTTCGGCATATTAAACGTAAACAAAGAAGGTACAGGTGAAATGATCGTATGATCTGTTCCTTTCAACCAATCAAATTGCTGCAGCTTGGGAAAGCCGCCGCTGGCAATGCAAACAAAATCTGCTTCCATGATCTCATTATTGCTTAATTCCACTTCCCACTTTCCACTTCCCACTTTCAATTTCTTCACCTCCCTGTTCATTAGTATTTCAACGCAATGCTTGTTAACTTCTTTCATCAAACAATCAATAATTGTTTGCGATGAATCAGTAACAGGAAACATCCGTCCATCAGCTTCTGCTTTCAACTTCACTCCTCGCTCGTCAAACCATTTAATGGTGTCTGTTGTAAAGAATTGATGAAAGGCTTTGCGTACAAAATGTTCGCCACGGGGATAACGTTTGCTCATCTCCAGTATTTCGAAGCAAGCATGTGTAACATTGCATCGGCCCCCACCACTCACTTTCACTTTTGATAATAGCTTGTTTGATTTTTCAAGAATAGCTACCTGCAATGAGGGATTCATTCGTGCTGCATTTATAGCACAGAAAAAACCTGCAGCACCGCCGCCAATCACGATTAAACGTTTTTGATTTCTTTCTCCTGTCATTAGTTTCATTTCATCATCATCAAAGCAGCCATTGTTTCAATTCCATTCCAGAAATTCAACAACCTGATATTCTCATTCTCTGCATGCTGGTTGTTATCATGATTTGCAATAGGAACAGAAATTGTTTTTGCATGGAGGTATTGTTCAAATAAAAACAATGGCAGGCTTCCCCCTGCTGTTGGCATCAAAACAATGGATTCAGTAGTTGTTGATTGTATTGCTGCAATGATCTTTTTTGCAATAGGCAGATCCATCGAAGTTTTCTGCGCATTGTAACCACTTTTCAATTCTATTTTTGCAATTTTATCGTACCTGCTTCTTTCTTCTTCAGTTGGCTCTGCTGTTGTAATATAGTAGCCCTGGCTCCTGACATGTTCAACTACACGTTGCTGCTGCTTTTTCCAATCGTTACCTGCAACCAATCGTAAATCAAGAACTGCTGTTGCAGTTGTTGGGATTACATTACTTGCATTTTTGCCAACATTCGCACTGTTTATTCCATTAATGTTAAGTGATGGCAAGCCTATCGATTGCACCAGGTTATAATCTTTCATCTCCCGTTTATTAAACCCCAATTCCTTTTTCATTTGTTCATCTACCGGAGGTATTGCTTCAAGGGCTTTCTTTTCCATTTCACTTAACGGTATAACATCAGCATAAAAATCTTTGATGGTAATGTTGCCATCTTTATCTTTCATGGAAGTTAATAGTTGCACCAACATCATGGCAGGGTTTGGCGCCCAGTTTCCGTAATGGCCACTATGCAGGGGACGCTTAGAACCATACACTGTTATATCCACACGTGTATCGCCTCGAACACCAAACACTACCTGCTTTTTTCCTGATTGATGAACAGGTCCGTCGCAAATCAACCAAAGATCACTTTGCAATAAGCTTTTGTACTGCTGTAATATTTCGTGTAAAAAATCAGATCCTTTTTCTTCTTCTCCTTCAAAAAAGAACTTGATGTTTACTGAAGGCTTCATACCCGTTTTTACAATTGCATCATAAGCATTCAATATCGCCATTACACCGGCTTTATCATCACTTGCACTTCTTCCATAAATTCTCCATTGCGGGTCAAATGATTTATTAGCAGCCGGAAACTCAATGAAACTTCCGTTTTGTTCCAGTGATTTGGTCAGCAGCTTTGGCTCAAATGGTGAAAGTCCTGTTGCCCATTGCGCAGCATTCACCGGTTGCCCATCGTAGTGTGCATAGAAAATAATTGTTTGCGTTGCCCCCGGTGTTATTACTTCCCCATAAACGGCAGGCACTGCTTTGTTTGATGCAGGTGTTAATAGTTGAATATTTGTAACTCCACGCTTCTTCATTGCATCCATAATAAACGTTGCATTCTTATAGATGCCTACTGAATCTCCAACAATATTGGGCAACTTCAGAAAAGAAACAAATTCTGAAATAATGGCGTGTTCATTGGCTTGCCTGTATTGCCTGATTTTTAACACATCCGGGCTTTGTGCCAATAAAAAATGAGTGCAGCAGATTGCAACACTCATGAATATTATTTTTCGCATCATACACTTTTATTAGAAGTGTAAATTACTGATTTGTGCATTCAGTAGTAAGAAGAGTCAAGATTTGTATTTGCTTTCTCTGCCGCTTCAATAGAACTGAACGATGAGAGTATATCAGCTTTCCCTTTCTTGATACAAACGTCGTGTTCATAGTGAGCAGATGGTAAGCCATCAACAGTACGGATCGTCCAGCCATCCTGATCATGATAGATCTCTTTCTTCCCAAGGTTGATCATGGGCTCAATAGCGATCACTGTGCCTTCTTTCAATTTTGAACCCGTTCCTCTCTTTCCATAGTTTGGTACCTGCGGATCTTCATGAAGATTACGCCCTAAGCCATGTCCTACCAATTCACGCACCACACCATAACCATGCTGCTTCTCTGTATAATCCTGAATAGCAAATGAAATATCACCAACACGATTACCATGCACGGCTTTTTCAATACCCTTGTAAAGCGACTCTCTTGTTACCCGTAACAGCTTCCTCACTTCATCAGATGTACTTCCGATGATGAATGTATAAGCACTATCACCATGATAACCGTTCATAAATGCTCCAACATCAACTGATACAATATCTCCTTCCTTCAACACATTATTTGTGGGAAAGCCATGCACAACCGCATCGTTCACAGAAATACATGTTGCAAACGGATAAGTGCCCTGGTAGTTCTTAAAAGAAGGTACAGCGCCATTATCACGAATGTATTGTTCAACCCTTGCATCAACCTGCATTGTAGTAATGCCTGCTTTCAGCATTTTCGCAGCTTCTGCCAGTGCATCACCAACAAGCAATGCGCTTTTACGAATCAATTCTATTTCTAACGGGGAGCGGTAATGAACCATAATTATTTTATCAAAAAAACCCCGGCTTATATGCCAGGGTTTCTTATATGTTAAGCTGTTTATTAAATAGCTGAGGAAGATACGGTCTGGCGTCCTTGTATCTTTCCGCCTTTCATCAAACCATCATACTGTCTCATCAACAAATGTGTTTCAATCTGCTGGAGTGTATCAAGGATTACACCTACCATGATCAAAAGTGATGTACCACCAAAGAAGGTAGAGAAACCACTTGTTACACCAAGGTTCTTCGCAATACCAGGTAAAATACCAACAACTGCAAGAAACACAGCACCCGGCAATGTAATACGATCCATGATCTGGCCAATATAATCAGCAGTTGGCTGACCAGGTTTTACACCAGGAATGAACCCATTGTTCTGCTTCAGGTTATCAGCAATCTGTTTTGGATTAAAGATCAAGGCTGTGTACAGAAAAGTAAATCCAATTACAAGAATTGAATAAATAACCATGTACCAGATATTTCCATGATCACTTAATGTAACTGCAATACCTTTTGTGGCATTGAAACCAGTAAGCAATGTAGGAAGGAACATGATGGCCTGCGCAAAAATGATTGGCATTACACCCGAACTGTTCACCTTAATTGGTAAGAACTGGCGTGCACCACCAAACTGACGGTTGCCAACGATCTGCTTTGCATAGTTGATTGCGATCTTACGCACACCTTGCACAAGGATAATTAAACCCATGATGATTGCAATGAGTACAGCGATCTCGATCATGAAGATCAATAAACCTCCACCTGCACTACCGCTCTTCGCATCAAATTCCGCAGCAATAGATGCAGGGAAACGTGCAAGGATACCGATCATGATGATGAGTGATGTACCATTACCTAAACCTTTATCTGTAATACGCTCGCCTAACCACATTACAAACAAAGTACCTGCAGTCAAAACAATTGTAGTAGATAACCAGAAGAATGGGCTGAATGCAGGAATAACAGCAGCACCTGCAATTTCAGGGCTCTTTAAATAAGTTACATAAGCACTTGCCTGGAAAATGGTTACAATTACTGTGAGGTAACGTGTCCATTGATTGATTTTCTTGCGGCCGCTCTCACCTTCCTTTTGCATTTTCTGTAACTGAGGAACAAGAATGCTCATCAATTGCATAAAGATCGATGCAGAGATATAAGGCATGATACCTAATGCAAAAATGGACGCACTCGAAAATGCACCACCTGCAAATGAATCAAATATTCCGAGGATACCTTCTTTAGCTTTTGTGTTTAATTGCTCTAGTCCGTTTGGATCAACACCTGGCAAAACAATATGTGAACCCACACGGTATACCAGTAACAATAAAAGAGTGTACACAATTTTGTTGCGCAACTCTTCAATGCTCCAGATATTCTTTAGGGTCTGTATGAGTTTTTTCACTGGAAAAAATCTTTTTAAAAATTTGCTGAAAAGAAAAAAGACGCATTTTCATGCGTCGGGCAAATATCGGGAAAATTTACTTCACAATTTCAACGGAACCACCAGCAGCTTCAATAGCAGATTTTGCTTTTTCGCTGAGTGCGTTTACTTTGAAAGTAAGTTTTGTTTTGATCTCACCATTAGCAAGGATCTTAACCTTATCTGTACGGCTGATTAAATTATTCACATACAGGTTTTCAATAGAAACCTCAGTGATACCATATTTTTCAGCAAGTTGTTCAATTTGTCCGAGGTTGAATACACGGTACTCAACACGATCCGGATTTTTGAAACCACGCTTAGGAACACGACGTTGAATTGGCATCTGACCACCTTCGTGTGCCATTTTGCTTTTGTAACCGGCACGGCTCTGACCACCTTTGTTACCTTTTGTAGATGTACCACCCTTACCGGATGCTTCACCACGACCTAAACGTTTTTCTTTGTGTGTAGAACCTTCAGCAGGTCTTAAATTGTGCAGTTTCATCTTTAATTGATTTTGAACTTTCGGGGAATCACCCCTCGCATTAATAATTTGAAAATTTGGAATTGGATAATTTGATGATTACCGACTTAAGAATTTCAAATTCGAAATCTTCAAATCTCCAATTTTAAGCTACTTCTTCAACTTTCAGGAGATGGCTCACTTTGTGAATCATACCTAAAACTTGTGGAGTTCCTTCAACTTCTTTACTTGAGTTTGTCTTGTTCAAACCAAGCGCTTTCAGTGTTTGCTTCTGACGCTCTGGTCTGTCAATTGGACTCTTTACCAAAGTGATTTTTATCTTTTTCATATCTAAGTCTTTTTTGACTGTCGGCTGTCGGCTAACGACATTCGACTGTATTCAATTATCCGTTAAATACTCTCTTTAATCCAAGGCTACGCACTTTTGATACGGCGATTGGTTCACGCAACATTGCTAACGCTTTGAAAGTAGCTCTAACTACGTTGTGAGGATTAGCCGATCCCAGTGATTTTGCCAATACGTCGGTAACACCTGCGCTTTCCAATACGGCACGCATACTACCTCCGGCAATTACACCTGTACCGTGTGCAGCTGGTTTGATCAACACTTTAGAAGCACCTTCTTTAGCCAATTGATCATGAGGGATTGTACCTTTCATAACCGGAACCTTGATGAGATTTTTTTTCGCATCTTCAATTCCCTTCTGAATAGCCATTTGTACTTCTTTCGCTTTTCCTAAACCATGACCTACCACACCATTCTCATTTCCTACCACAACTACTGCAGAGAAACTGAAGGCACGACCACCTTTTGTTGTTTTAACAACACGGTTAATGGCAACTACTTTTTCTTTCAGTTCCAGGTCACCTGCTTTTACTTTGTTTACAATTACTTTCGACATTTATGCTTTATTAAATGTTTACAATTGATTAGAAATTTAAACCTGCTTCACGTGCGCCTTCAGCAACCGCTTTTACACGGCCGTGGTATAAGTTACCACCACGATCAAACACAACAGCTGTAAGACCCAGCTCAGTTGCTTTGCGTGCAATAGCAGCGCCAACCAGTTTGCTTTTCTCAATTTTTGTTACTTTCTGTGCCAGAATCTCTTTGTCTTTTGATGATGCAGCTGCTATTGTTAGACCTGTAACATCATCAATCAACTGAACATAAATATCAGAGTTGCTGCGAAACACACTTAAACGTGGTCTCACATTAGTTCCTGCTACTTTCTTGCGAATTGAGTAGCGGATCTTTTGCCTTCTGACTAATTTGTTATCTGTTTTCATCTTTCTGTATTTAATATTCCTGATTCTGCCAGGAACTTAGTTTAATGATTATTTACCTGCTGCTTTACCTGCTTTACGACGGATGTATTCACCAACATATTTAACACCCTTTCCTTTGTATGGCTCAGGCTTGCGCAAGCTGCGGATCTTAGCTGCAACAGCACCTAATAATTGTTTATCAATACCAGTGAGAGTAATGGTAGGGTTCTGACCTTTTTCCTGGGCAGTAGCTACTTTCAATTCACTTGGTATTTCAACGATGATGTTGTGTGAATAACCTAAAGCAAGATCAAGAATGTTTCCCTGGTTTGCAGCTTTATAACCCACACCCACCAGTTCAAGTTTCTTTTCGAAACCTTCTGTTACACCTTTCACCATGTTTGAAACAAGCGAACGGTATAAACCATGCATTGCACGGTGACGGCCCTGGTCAGTTGGACGGTTGAACGTTACTTCACCATCTTTTACTTCAACAGTAATATCACGATCAATTGATTCTTTCAATTCACCTTTTGGTCCTTTAACTGTAACCACGTTATCTTTTCCAAGTGTAATAGTGACACCCTGTGGAATTGAAACCGGATTTTTACCTATACGAGACATAACTTATTCGTTTTAATTTATTTTGATTTGTTGTTGACCGGTCAGCTTAGTATAGTTCAGCTTAATGTATCAGCAACTTTTACTTCTTAGTAGATATAGCAAAGAACTTCACCACCTACATTGTTTGCTTTCGCTTGCTTATCTGTCATTACACCTTTCGATGTGCTGATGATAGCAATACCCAAACCATTTTTCACACGACGGAAATCTTCAGGCTTAGAATACTGACGTAAACCGGGACGGCTTACACGCTCTAATGATTGAATAGCCGGTACACGTGTTTGTGGATCGTATTTCAAGGCAATTTTAATAACTCCTTGTTTGCTATCGTCTTCGAATTTATATTTTAAGATATACCCTTGGTCGTACAAAATTTCAGTCATACGCTTTTTGAGGTTTGAAGCAGGAATCTCTACAATTCTGTGACCTGCCATCTGCGCATTACGAACACGGGTAAGAAAATCTGCAATAGGATCTGTAACCATTTTATTCTTTAATTGAATGATTTAAAAATTGTTTGCTTTGTGCATCATATTCAATACCTGCACAAACTTCCCTTTCGGGGTTGGCTGTAATTACCAGCTCGCTTTTTTAACACCTGGTATTTTACCATTCAGTGCCATGTCACGGAACATCACACGTGATATTCCAAAGTAACGAATGTAACCTCTTGGACGGCCAGTCAATTGGCAACGGTTCTTTAAACGTACTGGCGATGCATTTTTTGGAAGTTCATCCAAAGCAGCATAATCACCAGCAGCTTTAAGAGCAGCACGCTTCTCAGCATATTGTGCTACCTTCTTTTCCCTTTTGGCTTGACGAGCTATTATTGATTTTTTAGCCATAACTTATTGTTGATCTTTTTTAGCATTTTTGAAAGGCATTCCCATTTCTTTCAGCAACTCGTAAGCTTCTTCGTTTGTAGAAGCAGTAGTTACGAAAGTGATATCCAAACCTGTGATCTTATTCACCTTATCGATATCAATTTCAGGGAAGATGATCTGCTCAGTAACACCCATTGTGTAGTTACCACGACCATCAAATGATTTATCGTTGATACCTTTAAAGTCACGTACACGTGGTAAAGATGCAGAGATCAGTCTGTCGAGAAACTCGTACATGTTTACACCACGTAAAGTAACACGTGCACCAATCGGCATGTTCTTACGGAGCTTAAAGTTTGAAATGTCTTTCTTAGACATTGTAGCAACTGCTTTCTGACCGGTAATTGTAGTCAGTTCTTCAATTGCAATATCAACCAGTTTCTTATCGTTCACCGCACCGTTAACGCCACGGTTCAAACAGATTTTTTCCAGCTTTGGAACCTGCATGATGCTTTTGTAACCAAAACGTTTCATTAAAGCAGGTATAACTTCTGTTTGATACTTGCTTGCCAAACGGGGTGTATATTTTACAGTACTCATTTTCTTCTTGTTTTAACCTTCGTTAAATTATTTTACAGGCTGACCTGATTTTTTTGAAACCCTTACCAGCTTACCTGTTTCACGGGTACGCTTTACTTTAGTGGCTTGCTTACCATCCCACAACATCACGTTAGAAATGTGAATTGGAGCTTCTTTCTTTACAATTCCACCTTTAGTATTTTGAGCGCTCGGCTTTGTGTGTTTGGTTACGATGTTTACACCTTCAACCAATACACGTGCAGCGTCAGGAAATACTTCCAGAACAGTGCGAGGCTTCTTTACATCTTTATCATCACCGGCAATTACAACTACTGAATCGCCTTTCTTGATGCTAAACTTGGGTTTAAATCTATTACTCATTGTCGTTTACTTTATCTCAGTGAGAGATTGTTGTTTATGTTGTTACCGGCCTCCGGTACATTTATCATCTGTTGTTGCGTCGCACTCTTCATCGATCAGTATTTTACTGATCATTCACTTTACAATACCTCAGGTGCCAATGAAATGATCTTCATGTAACCTTTATCACGCAACTCTCTTGCTACTGGCCCAAAGATACGTGTACCACGAGGCTCATCAGAAGCGTTAAGAATTACTACTGCATTATCATCAAAACGGATGTAAGAACCATCCTTACGACGTAACTTGTTTTTTGTGCGTACAATTACAGCTTTAGCAACAGTACCTTTTTTGATACCGCCACCTGGTAATGCATCCTTTACAGTTACTACGATCTTATCGCCAATCTTTGCATAATCCTGGCCGCTGTTTCCTAATACTTTGATGCAAAGCACTTCTTTGGCACCACTATTATCGGCTACGTTTAATCTACTTTCTTGCTGAATCATTTCTTTAAACTTTTAACCCGTTGTTGTTACGCAGAGTATTTAAAAATTTTATTGGTTGCAGAGGCTTGCAGCTTATCGCCAAAAGCATACGACAGATTTGGTTATTTCGCTTTTTCTACTACTTCTACCAGTCTCCAGCGTTTTGTTTTGCTGAGCGGACGGCTTTCCATGATCTTCACTGTATCACCAATACCGCACTCATTCTTTTCGTCATGAGCATGGAACTTGGTCGTTTTCTTTACGAACTTTCCATAAATAGGGTGCTTCACCTTACGTTCAACAGCTACAGTAATGGTTTTATCCATTTTGCTGCTGGTTACTACACCTGTCTTTGTTTTACGCAAATTTCTTTCTAACATTTTTTTGCTTTTTATCTTTATTCCCTGCCGGGATTAGGGTCAATCAGATACCCATTTGTTTTTTTCTTAACTCAGTTTTCAAACGGGCAACGTCACGACGTAAACCACGGATGCTCACCGGATTCTCCAATGGAGAAATAGCGTGTGCAAATTCGAGCTTTTTCAAACGCTGCTCATCTTCTTTGATGCGTGCAGTGAGATCTGTAACATTCAGCTCTTTTATGCTCTTTAAAAAATCAGTTGTCTTTGCCATGTTAATCAGTTTAATCAGTTCAACTTGTTAATTACGCAACCAAATCTCTGCGTACAATGAATTTTGTTTTAATCGGAAGCTTTTGTGCAGCCAGTTCCATTGCTTCTTTAGCAACAGTTTCAGGTACACCATCAGCTTCAAACAAAATGCGTCCTGGTTCGATAATAGCAGCCCAACCTTCTGGGTTACCTTTACCTTTACCCATACGTACTTCAGCTGGCTTACGGGTAACAATCTTGTCGGGGAACACACGGATCCACACATTACCTTCACGCTTCATCGCACGTGTCATTGCCTGGCGGGCACTTTCAATCTGGCGGTTGGTTAACCATACAGGTTCCAAGGCCTTCAAAGCATAAGAACCAAATGAAATGCTGGTTCCACGCTTCGCCACAGCACGGATACGTCCTTTCTGTGATTTTCTGTGTTTTGTTCTTTTCGGCTGTAACATTGCTTAATATATTTCTTGTTACTGTTTGTTGTTTTCTTCGTACTTCTTACTTCGTAATTGGTACTTATTAATTATCCTTTACGGCTGTCTCTGCGTTGGCCACCACCTTGTCCACCACCACGACGGTCATCTCTTCTGTCACCGCCTCTTCTGTCGCCACCACCATCTTCACGACGATCTTTACGATCGCTTACATCGCTCTTACCACCAATAAAGTTGGGGTTAAGATCACGCTTGGTCAATACTTCACCTTTACAGATCCATACTTTGATACCGATTTTACCGTAAACTGTTAATGCAAACAAGTTAGCGTAATCAATATCCATACGGAATGTATGTAATGGCGTACGGCCTTGTTTAATTTCTTCAGTACGGGCAATTTCAGCACCGCCTAAACGACCAGCCACTTTAATTTTAATTCCTTCAGCACCCATGCGCATAGCAGAAGCAATTGCCATTTTAATAGCACGCTTGTAGTTGATACGGTTTTCAATCTGGCGTGCGATTGTATCAGCAACAATTGTTGCATCTACTTCCGGACGACGGATTTCAAGAATGTTGATCTGCACATCATCTTTACCAGTCAATTTCTTCAACTCTTCTTTAATACGATCAACTTCACCACCACCTTTACCGATAATGATACCAGGCTTAGAAGTGTGAATGGTTACAATCAATTTGTTGAGTGTACGCTCAATCACAATTTTAGCGATACCGCCTTTATTGATACGGGCATTGAGATAGGTTCTGATCTTGTTATCCTCGATCAATTTACCAGCATAGTCTTTTTTGCTACCATACCAGTTACTCTCCCATCCGCGGATGATCCCTAACCTGTTACCAATTGGATTTGCTTTCTGACCCATAGAATGGTTTATAAGATTTAATCAATTAATTTTTTGTCTACGATAATTGTTACGTGGTTGCTGCGCTTTCTTACTCTGTAAGCACGGCCCTGTGGTGCAGGACGCAAACGTTTTACCATACGTGCACCATCAACAAAGATTGTTTTTACAATCAATGATGAATCAGCTGCACTTTGTCCACTATTCTTTTGCTCCCAGTTGCTGATAGCACTTTTTAAAAGTTTACCAAGTGGTGTAGCGGAATGTTGTGGATGAAAATCCAGCAAAGCCAACGCCTTTTCAACATCCATTCCACGGATCTCATCAGCCAACAGACGCATTCTGCGGGGCGATGTGGGATAATTTCTGAGTTTTGCTACTGCTTCCATTTTAAATCTATTTAAGAAATCTTCTTACTTGAGTGTCCTTTAAAGTTTCTTGTTGGTGCAAATTCACCAAGCTTATGACCTACCATAAATTCGGTTACATAAACAGGGATGAATTTGTTTCCGTTGTGCACCGCAAAGGTGTGACCAACAAAATCCGGAGTAATTGTAGAGCGACGGCTCCATGTCTTAATTACACCTTTCTTTGATTTACCCTCGTTAATAGCTAACACCTTTGTTTCAAGGTGAGCTGCCACATAAGGACCTTTTTTAATCGAACGAGCCATGTTATATTTTCGATTTTAAGTTTTTCGATTTCAATTTTACTTCGCCAGTTTTTTACCATCCTTACGTTGGATGATGAGCTTGTTAGAACCCTTATGCTTAGAGCGAGTTTTTTCACCTTTTGCATATTTACCGGTTCTGCTACGTGGGTGACCACCACTGCTACGGCCTTCACCACCACCCATTGGGTGATCAACAGGGTTCATCGCAACACCACGGTTACGTGGGCGGATACCTTTCCAACGGTTTACACCGGCTTTACCAGCTTGTTCCAGGCTATGATCGCTATTTGATACCACACCAACTGTTGCATAACAATTGATCAATACTTTACGCAATTCACCACTTGGCATTTTTAATACAGCGTACTTCTCTTCCTTGTTGGTTAATTGTGCGCTTGTACCTGCACTGCGTACCAACTTACCACCCTGGCCAGGCTGCATTTCAATGTTGTGAATGTTAGTACCCAAAGGCATGTTCTTCATTTGAAGAGCATTACCTAATTCAGGTGCTACTGCATCACCCGCTACTACTGTTGCACCAACCTGTAAACCGTTTGGAGCAATGATGTAACGTTTTTCACCGTCAACGTAATTCAGCAATGCGATGAAAGCTGTACGGTTCGGATCATATTCAATAGATGCTACTTTAGCAGGAACATCTTTCTTACTGCGTTTGAAATCAATTACACGGTATTTCTTTTTGTTACCGCCGCCAATGTAACGCATAGAACGACGACCTTGAGCGTTACGGCCACCTGTTGACTTTACATTTTCAAGCAAAGACTTTTCAGGAGTATCAGTGGTGATCTCAGCATAAGCGTTGCCGATTCTCCATCTGGTACCTGCGGTTACCGGTTTGTATTTTTTTAATGCCATTTTTAAAAACTTTTATTGTTCAACTTTTGCGGTAGTTGACCTACCATTCTTTGTTTCTTATTACACTGTACCGTACAGGTCAATTGCTTCACCTTCAGCAACTGTTACGTATGCTTTTTTGTACGCTGGTTTGCTACCCTGGATATAACCGGCCTTAGTCATACGGTTTTTCGCTTTACGGGGAGCTACCATTGTGTGAACATCAGCAACTTTCACGTTGTAGAATTCTTCTACTGCTTTTTTGATCTCGAGCTTGTTAGCTTTACGACCAACACGGAAAGCGTATGTGTTCTTCTTCTCTGTTAAACGATTGCTTTTTTCAGAAACAATCGGCTTTATTAAAATTTCACTCTGTCTCATCTGGACGTTGTTTATTCAGTTCAATGATTCAATTAAGCTGCAGCTTCATCTTCAGAAAAAACTTTAGCAGCGCTTTCAGTTAATACGAGTACATCGCTGTTCACGAGATCGTATGTATTTACATCGGCCAACAAAGTACCAACCACTCTAGGAAGGTTACGGAGGCTGAGGTAAAGATTATCGTTATAATCAGGGATAACTACCAGTGCTTTTTTACCTGCAAGGTTGAGGTTGCTCAATACGCTTACAAATTCTTTTGTTTTAGGCGTATCCATGTTCAGATCTTCCACAATAACAATTGCATTTTCTTTTGCTTTATAAGAAAGCGCACTCATTTTAGCAAGATCCTTCACCTTACGGTTCAATTTAAAATCGTAACCGTGTGGTTTAGGTCCAAACACAGTACCACCACCTTTATACAAAGGGTTACGGATGTTACCCTTACGAGATCCACCAGTACCTTTTTGACGGTGAAGTTTACGGCTTGCACCTTTTACTTCTGCACGTGTTTTTACTTTATGTGTACCCTGGCGTTGTGCTGCCTGGTATTGCTTTACAGCGAGGTAGATAACATGATCATTTGGTTCGATACCGAAGATCTCTTCGGGTAATTCGATCGAACGACCTGTTGCTTTTCCTGATTTATTTAAAACGTCTACTTGCATGACTTCTTGAATTAATTAGTGATTACTTCTGGATGTATACGATTGAACCGTTATAACCTGGTACAGAACCGCTCACAAGGATGTAATTCTTTTCAGGGAAAATTTTCAACACTTTCAATCCTTTTACTTTCACTCTGTCTGCACCCATACGGCCAGCCATACGCATACCTTTCATTACACGTGAAGCATCAGAAGAGTTACCAAGTGAACCGGGAGCACGCTGACGATCATGCTGACCGTGCGATTGACCGCCTACACCGTGGAAGCCATGACGTTTTACAACACCCTGGAAACCTTTACCTTTTGTAGTACCAACAACTTCAACTTTATCGCCTTCAGCGAAGATGTCTGTTGTGATAGTTTCACCAATATTTTTTTCGAGAGAATAGTTGCGGAATTCTTTTACGAACTTCTTGGGAGAAGTGTTTGCTTTTGCGAAGTGATTTTTTTCAGCGGAGGTAGTGTTCTTTTCTTTCTTTTCGCCAAAAGCTAATTGTAATGCGCTGTATCCATCAGCGTCTTGTGTTTTGATCTGTGTAACAACACAGGGGCCAGCTTCAATGATGGTACAGCTCTGCTGTTTACCATCGGGACTGAAGATGCTGGTCATGCCAATCTTTTTACCAATAATACCTTTCATTTGTTTACAGTTTATGCCCTGTAAGGTTGTTGAGACATGACGCTGGCGGCGTCATTCAATCCCCGTTTACCATCGACCTTTTCCTTTTTTCCACTTTGGATCGGAAGTACCGATGGTAAACTAACCACGAAGGGCTAGTTTATATGTTCCTCAACTTTTGGTTGAGAATGTTTTTAAAATTCAGAGCTCTTTTTTCGCTCCTGATCTGATCAGGACGATTGAGAGATGAAACAATACTTATTTATAAGAACTATAGACGAGTAGTCCGCCGGGCGGACAATCATCATGCTTTAATTTCCACATCGACACCGCTTGGCAAGTCTAACTTACTCAGGGCATCAACTGTGCGGCTGCTGCTGGTATAAATATCCAGTAAGCGCTTATGTGTGCACAGTTGGAACTGCTCACGGCTCTTCTTGTTTACGTGTGGTGAACGCAATACAGTAAAGATTCTTTTACGAGTAGGTAAAGGAATAGGTCCTGTTACTACCGCACCTGTACTACGAACCGTTTTCACGATTTTTTCTGCAGATTTATCGACCAGGTTGTGGTCGTATGATTGCAATTTTATTCTGATACGTTGAGCCATAAGATCTGTCCCAAATTTTCAATTGGGAGCGCAAAGGTAGGGTTTGAAATGTTCCCTGCAAAAAGTTTGGGAAAGTTTTTTCCAGAAAAAAAGGCAAAAAGGCCTCATTTTTTAGCTAAACGGGGAGATTAGATCATTACTCTCAAATAAAAGCCGGATTTAGCCGGATCCATGGGGGCTCATTTCCCTCTCATTTATTACAAACAGCCTCCCTCATTAAAGAGAATGCTTCTACTAATCATTCACTTTGGAGAAAATAGCAACCAAAGCCCCTTTTTCCATCAAGTCACATACATTAAAACGGACCTGCTATTATCTTATAACTAAATAATGGTATACCCTGAGGGAGTAATTCTAACTGATTGGCAGTTACATTCCAAGAGAAGAAAATTCATGTTTTTCTATCGTAAATATTCGTTTTTTCACTACAAAAATGTAGTAGTTTGTCCTAGTGCTTAAACTTGTTCACTTGATTTTGCTTGTTTAATTTTACTGAAGATTCAATAGTCCAATATCCGACCCTTTAGAAGAACCATTCTCCATCAGTAAGGACTTGCTAATTACAGGCATTCCAAGTTTCACTTAAGAATTGAGTGAAAAAATTTCCAAGCGTTATTTCTTATTCGAACATATCTAAAAAATCCGTCAATGAAAACCGTAATCCGATCCTGTGCTATGCCCATGCTCCTTTTGTTCACCCTTTTGGCAGCATCTTGTTCAAAAGAAAAATCATCCCAATCGCCTGAAGATCAAACAGAAATTCTGCAAACCCGAAATGGAGGTGTTGTGGATGATGATTCAGCGCTGCAGGCTAATGTACCAGTAATTGTATCGTCTGGCTTCCTTAAATCAGGTTCTTTAATTGAAAATATTCCGATTTCAAGAATTGCTGCAAAAGGTAAACCCGATGCTATCCCTCCAACTGTAAGCATCATCTCGCCGGCCAACGGAGCCTCTGTTTCTGGTACAATCAGCGTACTTGTTTCTGCAACTGACAATGTTAAGGTTACTTCGGTAACGTTAAGTGTTGACGGAACTGCAAAAGCCAGCAGCACAATTACTCCTTTTACAAATGTGTGGAATTCTGGCACAGTACCCAACGGTAACCATACTTTAACGGTAACGGCTAAAGATGGTAAAGGAAACAGTAGCTCAAGCTCCATACAGGTATCCGTAAATAATGTTACAGTAGGCGACATTACTGCTCCCAGCGTAAACATCACTTCACCGGGTGATGGAAGTTCCTACGATGCTAATACCACGTTAAACATCAGCACTTCAGCATCAGACAACGTTGCCGTAACTTCATTAAATATCAGTATTGATGGAACCGTTGTTGCCAGTTCTTCAAACTCATCTCACAGTTATTCATGGAATACCAGCACAGCCGGAAGTGGAATTCACACCATATCTTCTACTGCTAAAGATGCTGCCGGAAATCAAACAATAAAGTCTGTAACTGTAACAATCAATACCGTTGTTATTGAGCCGCCTTCTAATTCAGGTGTTCGATTAACAATGCCCCCTGTCGGTAACCAGGGAAGCGAAGGTTCGTGTGTTGCGTTTGCAGTTGGATATGCAGCCCGTTCTGCTGAACAATATTATCGTTCAGGCGCCAGCAGTTACAGCAACGCAACAAATGTTTTCAGTCCTGAATTTTTGTACAACCAAATTAAATTCAACAGCGATTGTAATTCCGGAACAGCCATGCAAACTGCACTTGACTTTATCAAGTTAAATGGTATACCAACTTTTCAAACCATGCCTTACAGCAGTAGTAATGGGTGTTCAGTATTACCAACTACGAGTCAAATTACCGAGGCGCTCAATTATAAGATCGGGACATACTCGAAGCTTTACTCTGCTGACAAGGCAGCTATTAAAGCAATGATATCACAAAATCATCCTGTCATAATCAATGTGATTGCCGACAATTCATTTATTTCAGCGAAAGCTGGGTTTATCTGGAAAACCTATTCAGGATCTGGATCATTGCCGCATTGCATTGTTATTTGCGGATATGATGATGCGAAAAATGCATACCTGATCATGAATTCATGGGGAACAGGATGGGGTGATGCCGGTTATAGCTGGATTGATTATGACTTCTTCACTACAAGAACTGGAACTTATTGTTACGCAATTAACTAACGTATTATCTCTATTCATAATAAAAAAAGGCTGCCTCTTTGAGGCAGCCTTACTAGTTGGTTTTAATTCGCTAGTTATTGTTTAAGATTAACCAGTTTACCTGTTACCTGCTTACCTGCAACATTCAATTTGTAAACCAGAGTACCGGCGGCAATTGTGCTACCAGGTCTGAATTCAACAAGCTGAGTTCTGCCTGCAGTTAAGTAACCTTCGTAAACAGTTTGGAGTTTTTGACCAAACATGTTGTAAATCTCAAGCGAAGCTTTTCCTGATACAGGTGATACTATCGCAAAACTTACTTTTTCAGCAAAAGGATTAGGATATGCTGATACACGAAGGCTTTCAACTGATAGAGCTGTTACATCGGCGCTGTTAATTACACCTGAAGAATTAATATTGATTCTTCTTGATGGAACTTCACATGGGCCAACATTCCAACCGATGAAGATTCTGCATTCATCGAATCCTTCATTGATACTAGCTACTGCATCTGTTATAGCACCAAGGCTTGCACCTCGCTCCTTACCTGTTTCAAGATCAGTATTACCTAAAGCATCATTTGCCAATGCGTACAATCCACCCACTGTAAGATCATATCCGCCTGCATTAAGCGCATCAATGATACTTTGTGGTATTGTTTTGTAGACGTATTCGTTCACAACTACCAATTGGCCAAGTTCATTCAGGTAACAGCTGCGTTCTTTTGGTATGGTTGATCCACAACCACCATCGGCTTTTGCTGTTGCAAATGTGCCAGCTTCAATTGCAAAGTCACCTAAACCACCACTTACTCTCAAATTCAATCCAAGAGTGATCGTTTGTGATAAGAGCACATTGTTGATCTTTCCTTGTTTTGTAATGTAGGTAGTTGATGTATTTGTACCAGGAGTCCAACATAGTGGCAAACTTGGTACGTTGTCAACTGTACAGCTACCAAACAATTCTCTTGGGTTACTTCCACCTGGCATTGAAGCATTCAATAATACAGCAGCAGATGCTGTTGCAGGTATGGTAATAAACTTACCGTTACTTCCAATTACCAACGGATTTCCAATACCACCTACACCAAGCATGGCCTTAATCATATCAACAACTGTTGGATATTTAATAGCTACGCCATCACCAATTCCATCACCATCACAAGCCGGGCTCTTATTACCATACTTACCTTGAGTGTATGTGCAATAACCACCACATGGTACAACTGTAACTTCATATGTACAAACACTTGGACTGATATCTGTATTTGCATACGAAATAGTAAGTGTCAATGTGAAGTTCTGACCACCTGCTTTTACCTTAACAGTTTGAGCATTATCAGCACCATCAATGGTTGCACCATTGTTAACAGACCACTTCCATGTTTCATTAACCGATGGTGCTCTGCTTGCTGTGTACTCGTTGGTTGATCCATTACATATTTCCGCTGTTGGAACTTCCGGACAACTACCAATTGTGTTCACTGTAAGTGAACAATTAGAAGTTGATACACATCCTGTCAAAAGATTTGTAACCGTAACAGTAAATGAAACTGTTTGAGCTGCATCTAATATACCGGCTGTGTAAACAGGATTCTTCACGTTATTGAAGTTGAATGAACCTGCTCCATCTTCTGTCCAGGAATAGCTGTAATGCGTAGGATCACTATCTGCATTTGCACTAAGATCCACATTCAATTGCGAATTGTGTGCAGCGGACATGATATCGATCTGTGATGGAGTTGCTGAACAACTGATGATTGGCAATGGATTTACAGTTAATACAGCACTCTTAATTGTCGTATTACATGCTCCTGTTACCTCCACGCTATAGGTTCCGGAATGATCCATGGTGATCGGTCCGTTAACTGTATAACTGTTTGTTGTTGCTCCTACTATCACCACTCCATTCTTCTTCCATACATAGGTGAATGGTCCGGTTCCGCTCGCTGTTGTTGTAAAGGTTACTGCTATTGTACTACCTACACAACGATTCGCATCGGTTAGGTTAGTTGCAGTTGTAGCAGTCTTCACGTCAAGTGTTGCACTTTCGGTAGAAGTG